>JAUVKD010000117.1 GCA_030596385.1 Methanosarcinaceae archaeon
ATTTTAGTATATAGGTAGGTCAGATTTAGATGAGAAATTCCAATATAACCGATCATCAGGAGAATGCAAAGTGTTTGCTCAATTTCTAGTTACAGTTGATTTGATTTCCAATTCAGGCGCATGCTATAAAATAAAGAGTGGTGTTGTGTCAACCATACAATGTCGCTAGATGGAAGGGAGTAAAATAGATGCCAGCATACGATCATAAAATACCTTTAAAATCGATGATAGTAACTCAATATTAAAAACTAACAAATGTTGGAATATGTACATATATAAGCGGATTTTCGCCATCGGTATCCGGTTTTAAGTATGGCTGAATAGTTACGTAATTTTGTACATTTTCCATACTTTTAGGAAGTAGCTATGAAAAAACGTCAGCGACTCACGTTATGACTTTAAACACATACAATAGAATGCTTAATTTTTTGATGTTTCGTGGCAATTTTATGATATAACGTACTTTTAATTGCTACATCATAAAGCAAATCGATAGTGAGCAACGGTGTCGTTTTAGATAGATTTGATATAAATAAAATCAAAGAGCGGGAATTGCTGAAAAAACGTTGTTTTTCAGTAGCAACACAACAATTTTTTGACGCCATAGGCATTGACACATAAACAGCACATAACTGTTTTAAGCGATCATTCATATTGAACCCTCATGAACAAACGCAAATTTGATCCTGCCCCAATACCCGAACTTGTAATGGGTGCGAAAAATCCCGCTGCCCTTTCTGTATGCAAAGACCATGCGGATGCAGTTTATTTCTCGCTGGACAGGTTCAGTCTGCGGGCAAGGGCAAAGGACATTACATTGGATAACCTCGATGTTTTTGTTGAACAGGTACATGATCATGGATTACATGCCTATCTTGCTATAAATAGCGTGATCTATCCCGATGACATTCTGGCTGTAAAAGATGTAATTGAAGCAGCATCAAGTGCAGGCGCGGATGCGATTATTGCATGGGATCCTGCCGTCATTACAAGAGCAGTGGATAGTGATTTAAAAGTACACATTTCCACACAGGCGAATGTTTCCAATGCCGATACTGCCAATTTATACAAGTCATTTGGTGCCAGCCGCGTGGTGCTGTCACGTGAATTGTCCCTTGAACAGATTAAGGATATCAGGCATGATACCGACATGGAACTTGAAGTGTTCGTGCATGGTGCCATGTGCCAGGCAATATCCGGGCGGTGCTACCTTTCGGCATACCTGCTCGGAAAATCCGGCAATTGCGGGGAATGCTCCCAGCCATGCAGGTGGGAATGGACTTTGCACGGGGAGAATGGTAAAGAGATTGATCTGAAAGGCAAATACCTGCTAAGTGCCAGAGACCTTTGCATGATCGGACATATACCGGAACTTATTATGGCAGGCGTTGATGCCCTCAAGGTAGAGGGCAGGTTGCGAAATCCAGGTTATACGTCTACTGTGTCCCGATGTTACCGGGAAGCACTGGACAGATATCGGGACGGATCATACACAACAGGACATGCACAGGAATTAGAAGAACAAATGGCGCTTGAATACAACCGGGGATTTTCCACGGGATTTTATTTTGGTGTGCCGGGACCTGAAGGATTGGCATACGAAAATAACATGAATGCATCCCCTGTCAGGCGGCAGGCTGTCGGCGTGGTGACCAACTATTATCCAAAACAGAATGCTGCGGCTGTGAAATTGATGGAGCAGGGGCTGGCTGTGGGGGATAATATCATTATTGAAGGGCACACCACATATCTTGAACAGGAAGTAAGGTCTTTGATCGTGGAAAAAGAAGATGTCAAAGAGGCTTTGCAGGGACAGGAAATTGGGTTGGGAGTAGCAGGGGTTGTTCGGGAGAACGACAGGGTTTTCAGGGTAGAACATGACTTATTTTGATAATTCATGAACAATTTTTGGCAGTGCCCCAGAAATCGTGACTTTCCATAATAATCGTTATGCTGCGAGACTATAGGTAGATTTTAAGTGTGTTACTCGGAATCAATACCAGTAGCGGACTTGAACTATGGCAAAATTATATTAGGTCACGTAACTCAGGACACGACCCAATTTTTGATATTTCATGGCTCTGTTAGATCATGTATCCCGATAACATTGTAAATGAATTAAATAGTGAAAAGTTTCATGGTATGAACAGTAAGTATTAATATCAATGTTAACCAGTAATTGAAATATGGTTGACAATATGGATTATATTATATCTTCCAATGCACATGATATAAGAAAAATGGTTTTTGCCTCACTTTTTGCAGCAATGACAGCTGTTGGTGCATACATAAAGATACCTATTCCTATTGGTCCGGTTCCGCTCACATTACAGGTACTGTTCGTACTTTTAGCAGGCATCATGCTCAAAAGCAAATGGGGCACAATAAGCATGCTTGTATATGTGCTTCTTGGGATTGTCGGACTTCCGGTGTTTGCAGGCGGTGCTTCCGGTCCGGGAGTATTATTCGGACCCACAGGAGGATACCTGATCGGTTTTATGGCAGCAGCGTTTGTTGTTGGTTTACTTGCCGAGCGCAAAGGTACCTTAAATATTTTTCTAAATGCAGCTTTTATGACCATTGGTCTTGGAGTGATATACCTGTTTGGTGTGGCACAGCTGATAATCGTTGCTAAGTTGACACTCATGCAGGCAATTGCTGCAGGAATGCTCCCTTTCCTGATAGGAGATTTTATAAAAATCATAGCGGGTGCATACATTACATCAAAATATGAGATTTGACCACAACATCATGATCCACATCAATAACTTAAGTTACCGATACCCGGACGGAACCCTTACACTTGAAGGGGTGGATATTTCGATCGACAGAGGTGAGTTTGTTGCAATTATGGGTCCGAACGGGTGCGGAAAAACTACACTTGTACGTCACCTGAATGCACTCCTGATGCCAACGGCAGGTTCGGTTTCCGTTTTTGGAATGGATACAAAGGACATGTCAAAGGTCTGGAATATCCGGCAAACCGTTGGAATGGTTTTTCAAAATCCACAAACCCAGTTTGTTGGCACGACCCTTGAAGAGGATGTTGCCTTTGGTCCCGAGAATCTAGGGCTTCCACAAAATGAGATTCGAAAGCGTGTGGACAGAGCACTTCTTGAAGTCAGGCTCATGGAATACAAAACCCATGCACCAAAAACACTTAGTGGCGGGCAGATGCAGCGCGCTGCTATTGCTGGTGTGCTTGCAATGGAGCCTGAATGTATTGTTTTTGATGAGGTAACGTCAATGCTTGATCCGGAATCGAGACAAATGATACTGGACACCATTCAGCAACTTCACCAGAGCGGAAAAACCATAATATACGTCACGCAACGGATAGAGGAAATACTGCCGCTTGCAGACAGAATTGTTTCCATGCAAGATGGCAGAATTGAATTTATGGGAACACCGCATGAGTATCTGGCATCTGTGGGATCACATGTTCCTGCAATCACCAGTCTTATGAGAAAACTTAAGGAAAAAGGATTTGATGTGAGAGATGATGTATTCGCAGTTGATGATGCATTTTTAGAGATCATTAAAGCATGTCGTATGGTGGAAAAGGAGAATATAGACGATGAATGAACTGTTCCTGTCCTATATTCCGAAGAACTCACCATTGCACAGGCTTGATCCGCGAACAAAATTGGTTGCGTTGATGGTCATAAGTATTTTTGTACTCCAGACAGTTACTTTTTCAGGGCTGGGCCTGTTTGCTGCTTCTTTTATTATGCTTGCATATTTTTCCCGTGTCAACGCAGGAACATTTTCACATTCAATACAGCCAATGCTTGTATTTTTTGTGTTTATATTTCTGATGCACCTGTTTTTAACAGAAGGTGAAATTATATTCCGGATAGGTCCGTTCCGCCCGACATTTGATGGTTTGATAACGGGAACAATTGTCACCACAAGATTTATGTTACTGATTCTTTTTGCATCGTTATTTACTGCAACTACCCGTCCAACCATGATAGCATATGGCATTGAGCGAATGATTCGTTTTGTACCGCTAAAACGAATCGGTATATCATCATTTGATATTGCGACCATGATGTCGCTGTCAATACGATTTGTGCCTGTACTTCTGGACAACGCACGCCAGATACGTTATGCGCAGATCTCGCGTGGGCTGGATATCAGGCACAATATACTCCGCAGCGTATCAACAACAATTACACCGATGATCCGTGAATCCCTGCAAACGGCTGATGATCTGGCAATAGCTATGGAGAGCAGGTGTTATCAGGGAAAATATCGCACTTCCCTGTTTGAACTCAGGATGGGAGCGATGGATTGGGGTGTTCTGGGCGGAATAAGTTGTGTGGTGTTTCTCTTTTTCCTGTTACGCTAGATATTAATACATCAGTTCAAGTGCATCTAAAAATCAAGTAGTGAACTCTGCGTTTTCTGTTTTTGAGGTATGTTCTCACTCCGACATTCCTTTTTCACAACATTCCTGACAACTTTGCCATCCGATGGTTTACTCGTAAAATCAAATAACCCCTTCTGCTTTGAATCATAATCCAGGGATGCCATGTTCACCCCGAACACACCAAGTATTCGCTCGACAGGCGGCAATATCTGTTTCTTTATGTAATAGTCCACATCCAGCGGGATGTTGTGATCCCTTACGTAATCCGGGTCTTCCGCACGCTCTACGAATAGGCCCCTGGCAGCAATAATAACAAAAGGAATTCTCTCCCCGATCGAAGGAGATACGCCTGTCCGTTCCCTGATCTTCTCAACAACCGTAATATGCGGTTGTTTGTTCTTATAACTCTCTTTTTTCTTGGAGAACATACGGGTTAGTGTGAGACTATCAATGATATCGGTATCCTTTTGGACATCAATA
>JAUVKD010000067.1 GCA_030596385.1 Methanosarcinaceae archaeon
CCTGCATCTTCACCTCATGGCATTTCACACCCTTGGCCCTCTGTTCTTCCAGCCATTCTCTGGCCCATTGTTCCATATTCGGTATATAGGGAATAGGTTGTAATAAAGGTATCAGTACTTACGTTGGGTTAATTTGCGAAAGGAGTACGTAAGATGATATTTGGGGGTGACTTATTCCCTATTCATTCGGAGTTAAGGCACAAAGTAATAAATGTTGCTGAGCTTTACGATTTAGCATCTTTTTTCGCACATGCACAATAACAGGTTATTTCCCAAGTTCTTTCGAACGATTTGATGCAGCAATCACAGCATCCATAAATGCTGCACGTATGCCGTTTTTCTCAAGTTCATAAATGCCGCGTATAGTCGTTCCTGCCGGAGATGTAACCATATCCTTTAGTTCCCCGGGATGCGTATTAGTCTCAAGTACCATCTTAGCAGCACCAAGTACCGTCTGGGCCGCAAGCGTTAATGCACTATGCCGGTCAAGTCCTTCATAGACTGCCCCATCTGCCATAGCCTCAATTACCGGAAAAATAAATGCAGGTCCACTTCCGGAAAGTCCGGTTACAGCATCCATCAGGTATTCAGGAACCACTATCGCACTCCCCACAGACCTGAATATCTCAAGTGCACATTCGGCATCATCGATAGAAGCGTTTGAAGATGTACAGATCGCAGATGCGGCCTCAGCCACTGTTGCAGCAATGTTTGGCATGACCCTGATAACCTTTGTGCCTGGATTTAACCCGCTCTCAATATCCGCAAGAGGAACGCCAGCCGCGATTGATATCACAATTTTGTCTGATGTGACAGATTCTTTAATACCTGAGAGAATTGATGCCAATATCTGAGGTTTAACAGCCAGAATCAAGACATCAGAACTTGAAACCGTTTCGATATTATCAGTAGATATGTTAATACCAAGTTCATCACGCAGTCTATTAAGTCCGGCCTCATAGACATCACTTGCATAGATGTTATTGCTGTTCACAGCCCCTGCATTAATAATACCACGTATTAGCGCTTCACCCATCTTTCCAGCACCGATAAAGCCTATCTTTTTGTTTGTCAAAGTCATACTTATTCCTTATCCGAAATATCACTCAAATTAAATCTAATCTAATCTTCTAATCTAATTGTGATTTAAAAAGTCCGAGTGCACCACATTCACGTAATTGCTCATCAGAAGGACGACCGTTCTCATCCCAGCCCCGACGCTCATAATAAATATTAAGCATATGGTCAAACAAATCCCGATCCAGATGCTCACCGACATGAGGTCCTGTTTTAATCGGGTCATTGAATGTCCGTTCAGGTGGGTAATCGTCTGCCCGTTCAACACCCATGTACAGGTTGATAGCACGTGTCAGATTAAATACTGATCTTGATTTTTCGAGCAGGTCATCAAGCGTGACCCTGACACCGGTTGCCGCAGAATAGAACTCCGCATATGCATTCTCATCAAAACCAAGTTCGATCCAGGGCAGGCGGCATACACCAAGCATATCAAACAGGGGCCTGATAGTCTGATGGTAAATAACAAGGTCAACCTTCTCTTCAAGTGTCCAGTCCGCACCCACTTCCAGTTCCTTTGCAATCGGCCACGCGCGGGCATGATGCGCACCGATATCACTTGTCGCGTATGCAAGAGCCATTGTAACTCCTACCCGTGCATCATATGCAGACTGGTCCATTCCCTTTACATGGGATATTATCGGTTCCAATTGCGGAAATTTTCGGATAACACCATAAGGACCCCCGGCAAGTACATCGCCAATCCCATCCCTGCTGGCAATCTTTTCCAAAAGATGCATTATGGATGAATCATCGCCCCAACTAAGTGCGATCCCGTCCACATCCTCAAGAGTGAGCAATCCGCGCTCATATCCATCAATAATAGTAGCTATCATGCTACCGGAAGTGATTGTGTCAATACCGAGTTCATCACAGAGATAGTTCCCGCGTAAAATCGCTGAAAAATTATTAATACCAACATTGGAACCAAGCATTGCCGCACTTTCGTATTCCGGCCCTTCTGTGACAGTGCCGGCATACGCTCCGCTCTTCACAAGACATATATTACCGCACGCCATCGGACAGGAATAACATGCACTGTCCCCGATCTTGTATCGGGAGGTCATTACTTCGCCGTTGATCATATCAGCATCTTCAAAATGAGCATCACTGAAGTTTCGGGTCGGGATAATACCAAGTTTATTAGCATAATCAATAACAGACATCAGTCCTTCTTCCTGCCAGAATTTCATCATCGGATGATCTTGAAGTGTCTTGTATGCCTTATCGCTGAGCTCAACAAGCTTGTTCATATCATATACAGGCAGGTCTTTTGTACCCCTTACCGCGATAGCCTTAATGTTCTTTGAACCAAAAATAGCACCCATGCCGGTTCTTCCGGCGTTTCGGCTCCATTCGGAATTCACACATGCAAACTTTACAAGATTTTCTCCCGCAGGCCCTATCGTTGCAACTTTTATCCCTTCGTCCCGCAGATCTTCTTTAAGTTCACGCTCAGTCTCGGTACTTTTCTTACCCCTGTACTTTGAAGCGTCCCGAATCTCCACAATATCATCATCGATCCAGATATATGAGAACTCTTTTGCACGCCCGCATATCACCAGAGCATCGTACCCGGCCTGGCGGATCTCTACGCCTAGCATGCCGCCCATGTTACTGTCTGCATATATACCTGTCAAAGGCGATATGGGCACAAATGCGGTCTTACCTGAAGAAGGAAGATAAAGTCCGCTCAAAACACCCGGGGCGATCACTATGACATTTTCAGGATCAAGAGGCTTTATACCCTTTTTCAGGTTATCCATGACGATCTTTGCGCCAAACCCCCTGCCACCTATGTATTTAAGTGCAAAATCCGCATCATATTCTTCCACACGGGAGTTGCCTGCACTAAGATCGATATGCAGGATCTTTCCAAGATGTCCCCATTTCATCTTTATCATTGCAGCGTCATCATTTCCCATCAGCATCACCAGGTTCCTTTCCCTGCTTTACTTTATCTTTACGGAGTCCACCTGTCTTTATCTGAGCATATGATAGTTTCTTTTCCACGCCATGCTCGAAATATTGCATCTCATTAAGATGTGCATATTTTAGAGTATCTATCAGGCGATTTGCCTGCCCGAGCGTGTGCTGTGGCACATAGATTATAGCGTTTTTAGGACATGCTTTTACACACTGCGGATCACCATCGCACAGTTCGCATTTGATCGGTTCATTTAGATCGGCATGCATATAAATAGCACCAAAAGGACAGGATACAACACACGCATGACAGCCTATGCATTCGCGATTGTTGATCTTCACGATCCCATTCTCAATATATATAGCATCAGTTGGACAGCTTTCCATGCACTTTGGATCATTGCACTGCTTGCACACTATCGGCATCATGATAACGGGCTGCGGATATAGCGAAAGTACCCTTATGCGTGCTTTTTTAGGATTGTTCACTTTATTGTTGTGGATCGCACACACGACTTCGCATGTACGACAGCCTGAACAGCGTTCCGGTACTACGGTCAGTGTCAGCGTTTGAGGAGTGGATACTTGTTTTTTGTCCCTGTTCCGGTCCATATTTATCGCTTCATTATATTGTTATTTGGTTTATAATTTAATTTGTAATCATGTGAAACAGTTCACTTCGTATCCACTTCACTTTCGTTTTATCTTTACAATATCAGCAAGAGTTGTGCCCTTATTCAAACTACCGCCGCTCCACTCGGATTCCTTGGTGCGTTCCGTGAGCTTGATATCAAGCGTGTGTTCGAGTTTTTTGATAAATGTATCTTCCGGTATAATCTCACCGCGTTCGATCTTTTTCAGAAGGGATACTTTTTCCTTTATTTTTTCAGCCAGTTGATCTTGTGTCCAGCCACGATTCCGCCGTTCATCCCGAATAATGGTTTCGTAGCCATCAACAAGTTCATCACTTACGATGTCAAATGATTTCTTCCGGGAACGTTTTATCGGTAACTGACGTGCAACAGGTGTCACCTTTCTTGATACGGGTGTACGTTTATTTGTAACAGTACCGTGTTGCGAGCATTTGCCACACACATCCAGTTCACTGCCATCAATGGTAACTTTAATAGATTTGCCATGTATCTCTGCACCACATATTTCACATTCCATATCGTATCAACTCTTAAATGATTATAGCAAGTAAATCATATTTTTTGGTCGATTTACCTGAAAAACCTGAATCTATTTTAGTAAACTTGACTTTAAGTCAAATTGATATATAGCTATAGTAGAAATCACGTCGAAAGGGCTATATACCGTTTATGCTTAAATAATATTCGGAGTTCCCATGAGTGAAACTATATATCGTGAAAAAAAGGTAAACAGATATGATATGATCAACGTAGGCGCTGATTATGACAATATCGGGTCTGATAGTGATGAAGAATTTGCAAAGTATATGCTGGACCGGATGAAACAGCTGGAAGCCCGGAATATATTTTTAAGGGAACAGTGTGACCAGATCAAGTCAGAAAAACGTTTTGTCGAGAACCAGAAACTCAGGTACGAGCGTGAGATGCGCAAGATGCAATCTGAGATCGAGCGACTTAAAACAGCACCTCTTATTATCGGTACTATCCTGGATGTGATTGATGACGACAGAGTATTGATAAAAAGCACCACAGGTCCACAGTTCATGGTAAATATATCCCAGTATATCGAAGATGATGTGCTTGTAGTGGGTGCAAAGGTGGCATTGAACCAGCATACTCTGGCAATTGTGGATGTAATTACGCCCACTGATGAACCAATGGTTAGCGCAATGGAAATAGTGGAATCACCTGAGATGGATTATGACCGGATCGGCGGACTTGATGAGCAAATACAGGAACTTGTGGAATCTGTTGAACTTCCCCTCAAAAAGCCGGAAACCTTTAAACGTATCGGAATTACTCCGCCAAAAGGAGTTCTTATGTACGGTCCTCCCGGGACTGGAAAAACACTGCTTGCAAAGGCTGTTGCTAATCGGACTAATGCTACTTTTATCAGGGTAGTGGGCTCGGAACTTGTCCAGAAATACATTGGCGATGGTGCAAAACTGGTGCGTGATATTTTTGAGATGGCAAGGAAAAAAGCACCAACTATTATATTTATTGATGAACTGGACGCAATAGCTACAATACGGTTGAACGATACAAGTGGGGCAGATCGTGAAGTACAGCGTACCCTCATGCAACTACTATCTGAAATGGACGGGTTCGACAATCGTGGAGATGTACGGATAATAGCAGCAACAAACAGACCGGATACCCTTGACCCTGCAATACTTCGTCCGGGTAGATTTGACCGCATAGTAAAAGTCCCAATGCCGGATATCAAAGCCAGAGAACAGATCATCAGGATACATATAGAGAATATGACAATTTCGGATGATATTGATTTTTCCAGGTTGGCAAGACTCACCGAAGGTTCAAGCGGGGCAGACCTGAAAGCCATTGCAACAGAAGCAGGGATGCTTGCTGTGCGTGTCGATAAACAATCAGTGGAAATGAATGATTTCCTTGATGCAATTGAAAAGGTACAAAAACATGTGCAGACACCAGTGGGAAAGCATCCGGAAACAATGTTTGTTTGATTATCATGTTTTTATCGGATTGAATTGTCATGTATAAATTATATGTATATATACAAATCTGATGGGGATTTCCAAATAAATAATTTACCTACCAGATACATTCTCTGAACTTTTTATATTACACTTGTATGTGTTTCTGATTTCAAACAACAAAAAATGAGTATATCAATTTTTGTGAAATCCCTTATTATGTGGAAAAAAGTCTCCACTCTTACAACAAGACCTATTGAAAAACAAGTAATATTAATAAAGAGTGAGCACAGCAGCGATTCGTAGTTCCCGAGGACTCTCGTACCTCAGTACAATACAAAACGCTGGCAGACTTATCTTCTGTGTTCGGAATGGGTACAGGAATTACCCTGCCGCTATGGCCGCC
>JAUVKD010000128.1 GCA_030596385.1 Methanosarcinaceae archaeon
CCATGTCATCGCACCTCATTAGCCATTATAATTTTCAATATATATAAATATTACAATTGTTATGTGATCTGTTAACCGAACACCAATGGATAACTGTCAGGTTGGTGTTTTCATGGGATACGTTAATGGCAACAATCGAACCTTGATTGACGAGCGACTCTATCTTCCTAAAAACTGGGCCAATGATCCAATTCGACGCATAAAGTGCGGTGTACCAGATGATGTTGTTTTCAAAACCAAAGATGAATTGGGTTTAGAAATGATATTAGACGCTAAAAACAATAATATTCCATTTGCTTGGGTGGGAATGGACTCCTTTTATGGCCATAAGCCATGGCTGCTTAAGAGTATTAATGAGAAGGAGATAATTTACATTGCTGACCTCCCATACAATACACGAGTATGGCTGGATCTACCAAAAACAGAAATTCCAAAGAAGAAAAGAAAATCTGGTCGCAATCCCACACGAGAACGCGTAGCTGACGGGGAGCCGGAACCAATCGAGGTGATAACATTAGTGGATAGGTTGGATTTGCCTGAATCCCATCATGTTTTTCTCAGGGATACAGAACGAAAGGAACTGTGGTGCCAAATGGTATGCTTGAGAGTATATCCAGTCCATGACGATTTGCCTGGAAAAGAGGTATGGTTGATCCTTCGCAGGAATGAAGGTGAAAAAGAGGTAAAATACCAATTCTCAAATGCGTCCGCAGATACCAGCATTGAGCGACTTGGTCAGATGTCCTGCAGCCGCTACTGGATTGAACGTGTTTTTCAGGATGGGAAAGGTAATGCTGGAATGGCAGATTATCAGGTGAGAAGTTGGACTGGATGGCATCATCACATAGTAATGACAATGCTGGCGATGTTGTTTATAATGGAAATGCAGATGGAATGAGGCAAAAAAGCCCCTATGTTAACTGTAATGGATGTGAAAGAAATTTTTGAAGTGATAATGCCAAAGAAAGATTTCACAAAGGAGGATCTATTGGACTTTATCAAACAAAAACATAAGGCGCGATTATCAGCAAGAAAATCACATCACCGGCGAAAACGTAGATGAGTTAGTTTGATATTGATGTACTGTAGCACAAGGCTTAGTGATAACTATGTCACGTAGATGGATTTTGAACTTATTTGCTGGACAATAATCGATAAGTTATGCAAAAGTGTGAAAAAATGGGATTGGATTGCGTGTTTTGTCTGAAATTTGGATTGAAATGATATTAAAAATGATGAATCAGAAGGATTAAATGTTAATCTGACAAAGTCAAGGTAATCGCTCATCTTTATTCGGCGATTCCAGACATTATAAAATATACATGTGCACATACATATCGGTTGGATAAAACACAACATTTTTAATAACATTGGTGCGTAAAAAAGTTATGCTGCGTTGCCCATATTTATTCTATAAGTTGAAATGCCTCGAAAACGTCATCGTTCGTGCCAGTGATTTGGGAATGCTAAGCCTTAAGAGGATTGCTTCGGCGTCAAAAATCACTAAACAAGTACAAAATGTTAAATCTGAATAAACCGAAGGTGGCACAAAAACAGAGCATCCGGAAAGATGCCTTGCAATTGCATTACGGGGTCCGTGATGGACAAGGCCAAACCTCCAAACCATTCCCGTTCATCCTCAACCATTCCTTACGATTCTCATAATTCGACAAAACAGCAGCAAGCATACCCATGTATATCCCCATCCGCTTTTCCGCAGTCGGTACGGTATGACTGCGATACCAGTCCATGAACATCTCCTTCCAAGTTCCACTGACATCATATCTTTTTTTCGACTGAATGAACTCGCGGAAGGGTTTGAGCGATGCGCTCTGAACGGGAATTTTGATAGTATAAAACAAGTAGACGCAGCCGTATAAACTAAACCAAAAAAACGGGGCGGCTAACGCACGAAGTGCGGCACCTTCCTCCTCCGCCACCACGCCCCTGCACACACATTGAAATTTCAATTACAATCAGCGCATATGTATTTTTATTTGACCGGATAACAGGGAAACTGATTGTGTGAATGCGGGTAGGCAGCAGTGAAATACGCCGCCTGTGGCATTTGTTGCTTCAGCCTAAGTTTACTTATCTGCTTTTGCACCCGCCCGCCTGCGATTGGAGCTACACCCTGCCGACAGCGGGCTTAAGCGCAGTAAAAAACAGGCAGCAGCGCAGAGATTTAGGATTTGCGCCGTCGGTATGCTGTTCGGTGCTGGTAAACATCAAGCGCGCAAGTGCGAGTTAGGCGGCGCAATTCTCGATCTGACGTGTGACATCAGCGGCGCCTTTTTGGATTCGCAAAGGCGAAGGGCGGGCAGGCTGTGTTTACTTGGTTTAAAACTGCGCGCGGTTGTGTTGTTGATGATGGTGTTTGCGGCGCGAAGGTGTAATCTTCAAAATACGGAGGTAAGGTTTGGTTGGG
The DNA here is from genome assembly GCA_030596385.1 of Methanosarcinaceae archaeon. Lineage (GTDB taxonomy): Archaea > Halobacteriota > Methanosarcinia > Methanosarcinales > Methanosarcinaceae > Methanovorans. The sequence continues at coordinate 2,429 of JAUVKD010000128.1, forward strand.
GAAGTGGCGATGGTGGCAGGGGATTATCAGGAAGACTTGTAGCGAACTGGATATTGGATTGTCTCTCACAAATCGTGACTTTTCGCAATAGTCATCATACGACAGAACAAATCACAGATTTTTGGGCAGTGCCCCAGAAATCGTGACTTTCCATAATAATCGTTATGCTGCGAGACTATAAGTGGATTTTAAGTGTGTTACTCGGAATCAATATCAGTAGCGGACTTGAACTATGGCAAAAGCACATCAGATCACGTAACTTAGGACACGACCGATTTTTGAGCATTTTAAAACTGTATGAAAATATGCACACCCGGAAGTACGTGTGATCGGAAGTGCTGAACGCATGATAACATATTAATACCAGATGATGTTCATTATTTAGTATGTGTACCAACACAGATGCCACAGTAGTCAGCGTCAAAGGAGTCTATATAGTAGATGCACATGGAGGACCTGCACCTGCGGTTTTGCTTGAGGATGAAAACGGGCTTTTGATGCCGATATATATAGGGCAGCATGAAGCTATATCGATCAATGCGGTGCTGAAAAATGAGACAATGCCACGTCCTCTTACACATGACTTGATAATATCAATATTGGCACGCCTTGATACGAGAGTTGAAAGTGTGCTTATCGATGACAAGAAAGATAAGATATACTATGCACGTATCACACTCGAAAAGGACGAAATGCTGATGGATTTTGATGCACGTCCAAGTGATTGTATCGCGCTTGCATTGCGTGACGATGCACCGGTAATGGTGACAAATAGTGTGCTAAAACGCGCTGTAGTAGATAAAGATAAATTCCATGGTGCAAGGACAATAAATGGATTTATTTGAAAGATCAACTGTTTCAATAATTTTCTCATCTCTGTTTGCGAAGTGATAACATACTTACAAAAAGAATTATTCCCTGCCTTGATGTGACGCTTGATGAATCCGGTGGTACGGTAGTCAAGGGTGTTGAATTCATAGACCTGATAAAAGCAGGTGATCCAGTGGAACTTGCCAAGCGCTATAATAAACAGGGTGCGGATGAACTGGTATTTCTGGATATTACTGCATCACATCAAGGGAGAGGTACGATGATAGGCGTAATAGAGCGCACCGCAAATGAGGTGTTCATTCCGCTAACGGTTGGCGGCGGCATAAACTCTGTTGAAGATGTGCGCCAGATATTGCGCGCAGGTGCGGATAAAGTCACGATCAACACAGCTGCTGTGAAAAACCCGGAACTTATCAGGGAAGCAGCAGATATCTTCGGTTCGCAATGTATCGTCACTGCGATAGATTGCAGGCGAAATACAAACATTGCAGATAATCCGGATAAGACGACACTCACTCTTGAGGATGGAACGCCTGCATGGTATGAAGTTGTAATATACGGGGGACGTGAACCGACTGGCATTGATGCTGTCCGGTGGGCAATGAAAGTGGAGGAACTTGGTTGTGGGGAAATCATGCTTACAAGTATGGACAGGGATGGCACATACGACGGTTTTGACATTCCAATAACTCTTGCACTGTCAGAAGCCATGAAAATACCGATCATAGCATCAGGCGGTGTCGGGAACCCGCAGCATATTTATGAGGGTTTTATAAATGGAAAAGCCGACGCTGCACTTGCTGCAAGTATATTCCATTTTGGGGAGTATACAATTGGTGATACAAAGGAGTACCTGAAAAGGAAGAATATTCCTGTTCGACTCTGATGCATGTTTTATGCTAAGTGGTGGTTATAGTCAAGAACATAATCTCTTTGACATATATCCTTAACACTTTGTGCTCTTGCCGTTCCCTTTGAGGTGCATGATTTGGTCACTGAAAAAAGCGCGAAGTCCGCAAAGATAGTTAAAATTGTTTAGTTTTTGACAATAGATAGAAATTATAGAAATTGATGTACAACCTGTATGTCATAACGACCAGCGGCGCGATAGTACTGAAACCATGCCGTGTCTTGTGGATAAATTTGATAAACTATCTATCGTTTTGCTGACAATATCCCGTTTTTCAACTCACACGCAAGTTCTTCAAGCCGGGAATTTACATCATAACAAGACGCAATTATATCCACAAAAACAGAACCTGCAATCACACCATCAGCACCGTTTAACACGACCTCTTGTGCCTGTTTTC
>JAUVKD010000216.1 GCA_030596385.1 Methanosarcinaceae archaeon
GCCAGGCACCATCATAGAAAGAATAACAAATTTCTCAAAGAAACTTATTAATATATTGGAAAAATGGATCGTGGCAAAAAAAAAAACGTAAAGGACACTCATAACCCGTGGAGTTGAATGCCTACAGCGCCTGCAAGGCGTGTAGGTCACAGAGGGTTATTGTTTTTTTTGCGTGTCCATGCGATTTTTTGAACAATTCCAGAAGACAATAAAAAATATCGTTTTACTTATCGGAAGGCATATTATGAATAACAAATTGGCGCCTCATATCGAAGAACTAACAAAGGCGCTTGAAAATATAGAAATTGGCGAATCACAGGTACAGGAAGATCTTGAGAAACTTCTTGATTTTCGCGTACCTCTTGATGAAGCTAAACGGATCATTATTCGCAAATTCAGATCTACTTTCATGCCGGTAATGAAAATAAAGGACATTACAGCCGGACTAAAGGATTTAGAAACAACAGGGCGCATAATAGATGTTACGAAAAAGAGTGTAAATTTGCGCGGTAAGGATATCATTATATTTTCAGGTACACTAGCTGATGAGGATGGTGCCTGTTCGTTTACCGCATGGAGTGATTGCTCCCTTAAAAGCGGTGAAGTCATCCGGATCAAAAATGCATATTCACGCAGCTGGCACAATCGCCCGGAATTGAATTTCGGGAAACGGTCATGTATTGAAAAACTACCTGATGATACACTTCCATCAATTGATGAACTATCCAAAACCCCTGCCAAGAAACTTTGTGATGTAGTGAATACAGACCTGTCCATAAGTTCTGTCACAGTTATTTTGGAATATTCTCACAGGAACATTAACGTCAAAGGTAAAAATATAACAATTGTTGAAGGCGTACTTGCAGATGAGACCGCAAAACTTCCATTTACGTCATGGGTATCGCTTGATGGGCTGGATATCGGAAGCGTGATTCGTTTTAAAAAAGCATCAGTTCGGATGTTTCGGGGTGTCCCATCTCTCAATTTTAATGAAAACACAATAATTGATACTGTTGTATCCAATAAAGGACTGCTGTTTACTTTTGAGTCCGCCAATATGGTACCAGAGCCTGTTCCGATCGGTGAGATCATGGTAAAGGACGGGATGTTCGATATTGTGGCACTTGGGAATATGATATCAATCCGACCGGGGTCAGGCATTATTACCCGGTGCACAGAATGCAATCGTGTGATTCAGAGGAATACCTGTCGTGTACACGGTATTGTGGAAGGTGTAAAGGATATGCGAATAAAAGCAATACTCGATGATGGTACAGGTGCGATATCAGTGATGCTGAACCGAGAACTTTCCGAGGTAGTGTATGGTTTAAGCATGCACGAAGCGGAAGACCGAATCCAAAAAGCAATGTCACAGGATGCAGTGTTTGGAGATATGAGGCAGGTTTTAACAGGTAAGTATCTCGCAGTCAGGGGTAATACGTCAAGTAACGAGTTTGGTGTTATGCTGGTTGCAAAATCGGCATGGATTCCTTATGATAATACCAATGATCGTGCGAGTTCGCTTATAAAACGCCTGACAAATAATAAATAGGGAGATATTCAATGGTTGAAAGAGAGGTCGCAAAGCGTCTTTTTGCAAAGGAGTTCAATGATTCCAAATTTAGCCTGTACTCGCCGAATGAGGTTAGCCGTGATGGAGGACATGCTACGAATTTTCTTGTCAGCCCGGTGGGTTCTAAAATAAACAGGCTTTTTGTCGCAGGAGTTGTTACAGAGGTCGATAATATCGGAACCGAACATGATCTGTGGCGGGCCCGTGTAGTTGATCCAAGCGGTGTGTTCATCATTTATGCAGGACAGTATCAACCAGAAGCTTCAATATTTTTGTCTACGCTTGAAATTCCCGAACATGTTTCAGTTGTCGGAAAGGCAAGAATCTATGAACCTGAAGCCGGTTCGGTGTTTGTCTCACTTCGACCTGAGGATATCAATGTGATCGATGCAGGTACACGTAATCGATGGATCGTGGATACTGCAGAATTGACACTTGACAGGATCGATGTATTTTCAACGGCGATTGCAAGTGGTTTAGCCGGAACAGAACTATTTGAACACCTGGTACGGGACAATATCCCACAAGAACTTGCAGAAGGCATCAGTCTGGCTATTGGTCATTATCACACTGATCAAGGCTACCTGAACAAATTAAAAGGTGTGGTATTGGACTGTATCAGATCCATAATCCCGGAATCAAGTGGGAGTAATACAGTTCCTGACAAGGATCTTATTCTTGAAATAATGAAAGAGATGGACATGGGAAAAGGTATTGACTATGCAGAATTGATCATTATCGCAAAATCCCGCGGGATGGTTGAGGATGCAATTGTTGCGGAGGTTCGTAAATTGCTTGCAAGAGGCATGTGTTATGAGCCAAAGATCGGGATACTGAAGGTTGTTTCATAAGTTATAACTTTGCGATACGTGGGCTGCTGCGTCCCTGTACACGGTGTTTTTGGAATGGTTTGTTAGTGAACTACTTAACAGTGAATAATTTCGAGTTTTCCAAACACGGATATCCCTTAAATATATGTTTAAAAAATAGGTCGTGTCCCAAGTCACGTGACCTAATGTGCTTTTGCCATCGTTCAAGTCCGCCACTGATATTGATTCCGTGCAACACACTTTAAATATACCCGCAGTCTCGCAGCACAATGATTATTATGGGAAGTCACGATTTGCAGGACACGACC
>JAUVKD010000173.1 GCA_030596385.1 Methanosarcinaceae archaeon
GCACTTGATGTTATCAATGGTAAAGAGATAGAAGATTTGAATGGATGTAAGTATAATTTCAAGCTTGTATAATTTAATACGGTGCTATAATCAAAATAGCCGAAACTCATGTATTATCTAAATCAATTGCCTTAGCAGGTTTTCGATTTCAAAAAGGAGTCAGTTACCCTAAGATTTGAAGAGGATACATACTTTTCTTGAATGATTTGTAAAATCACAAAAGCACGCAGAGAAAAATAATGATTCTCTCACCCTTTGAAGTGGATTTTTTGATAGTGTCCCGGAAATCGTGGCCTTATCTAATGATCGTTGTGCTACAAGACCACAGGTAAATTTTAAGTGTGCTACTCAGAATCAATGCCAGTAGCGGACTTGAACTATGGCAAAAGCATACAAGGTCATGTGACTCAGGACACTATCGATTTTTTGCCACGATCATTTATCCATATTATGTTAAAAGCCTCATTTGAACAAGATAAATCGGATAAAACGGATATTTTCTTCTGTGTCCACGCTGCACCACAAGAATGCATCAGGTTGTCGATATAAAAAGTGTTTACTATGTATTGGCAATCCACGCATCAAAATTCACTTCATGATTGATATATTTCCTCCATAAATCAATAAACATTAAATGCAACAACGATATTTACTAAATCATGTCAATGACCATAGGCCTTGCAGGCAAACCAAACTCAGGTAAATCCACATTTTTCAAAGCCGCGACAATGGCGGATGTGGAGATCGCAAACTACCCGTTCACTACAATAAACGCCAACCGCGGTGTGGCTTATATACGCACTGATTGTCCATGCACAGAAACGGACAAAAGGTGCGGCAACTGCGACAATGGAATTCGTTTTGTGCCAATTGAGATCATCGATGTGGCAGGACTTGTGCCGGATGCTCACACGGGACGTGGGCTTGGGAACACGTTTCTTGATGAATTAAGGCAGGCACAGGCAATTATTCACGTAATTGATGCATCAGGTGGAACTGATATCGAAGGTAATCCGGTTGATACCGGAAGCCACAACCCACTGGACGATGTCGATTTCTTGAACCACGAAATAGCAATGTGGATGGTCGGGATACTGAAACGCAATTGGACGAAACTGTCCAGAAAGATACAGGCAGAAGGGCTACAGCTTGAACATGTCATCGCAGACCAACTGGCAGGCGCAGGTGTTAGTGATGTGCAGGTTCACACAGCACAGAGAAACTGTGACCTGTTAACAGACCATTTGAAATGGACTGACGATGATCTGATTAAACTTTGTGATGCAATACGTACCCTCAGTAAGCCAATGATAATTGCTTCGAACAAGGCTGACATTGCGTCAGACGAGAACATTGGGAATCTCAAAGGTCTTGATGTTATAGTGGTAACAACAAGCGCAGCAGCAGAATTGGCACTCAGATCAGCAGCAAAAAGTGGTGCAATATCATACATTCCCGGGGATTCGGATTTCACAATAGTTTCAGGTAAACTTTCAGATGCACAAAAGACCGGTCTTGAACATGTACGTACATTTATCAAGAAAAACGATGGAAGCGGAATACAGGAATGCATCAACAGAGCAGTGTTTAAACTTCTCGGCCTTATTGTAGTGTATCCTGTTGAAGATGAAGGAAAATGGATAGATAAGAATGACCATATGTTGCCGGATGCGTTCCTGATGAATCAGGGGTCTACAGCACACGATCTGGCATATATGGTACATTCGGATATCGGTGATAGGTTCTTATATGCTGTGGATGCCAGGACAAAAATGCGTCTTGGTGAAAAACACGAACTTAACATCGGTGATGTTATCAAGATCGTATCCACTGCCAAGTAGGACACTTGTTTTTTCAAGATCAATATGAATTTGATTAATGCACTCTATGAGAAGTATCTATCAGGTCAGATAACAAAAATACCCGGTTGTATTCCGAAACATGTGACACTGGTGCTTGCGGAAAGCGACCTGCTAAATTCCGGTGGTGCCTCAAAATTGAGAGCATTTATAGCCTGGTCTGAAAAATTAGGAATAAACATTATCAGTATCCATATTGATATACTTGATGTAGACCATGGTATCAAAAAAGAAATGGTTACAAATTTAATTGATATGTTGCAAACCGTTTTTTCAAATGTTTCGGATGATGTTGGTTTTAAGATATATGATGTACACGGAAATTTGAAATATAAACGTGAAGGTTCATCTCCACTTGTCTATTTTTTTGTAGGATTTAGCGGCAGGGATGAGATCACAAAAGCGGTGAAGTCTGTGCTGACGGATGTAAAATCCGGCATTATCACGCCGGATGCCATTAATGAGAGCGTAATCGAATCACATCTTATGATCAGACACGAACCCGACATAGTAATACGTGCAGGTGGGAAACACCTGTCAGATTTCTTGATCTGGCAGTCCGTATATTCCGAACTGTATTTCACGGATGTCAACTGGTGCGATGTCAGGAATATAGATCTGCTAAGGATTATCCGTGATTTCCAGAAACAACAGCGCAGGTTTGGAAAATAACGATAACATGAAAAACCCCGCCGAAATATTCCGTAAGTTATATATCGAAGATGATCAAAGGAAGAAGTAGTAGAGTGTTCGTGATGGAACATCCGTATTTAATGGAATGGTGGGTGACCATCGATGGGCTCCGAGTTGTTACAACGGCTCTTAAGGGCAATGGCTGGGATTTGGTTGATAAAATCATAATACCTACGAACATAATAGGAAATAATTCGTAAAAACGCTATAGATAGGCCTCGTATATTTGTATGGGGTATATCGTGTTGTGACTCAAAACGTGAGGTTGAAACATGAATATTCCAGATACCTTCTATTTAAATGATGGAAAATGGAATTGGGCTGCCATTAGTACAATAAGCAATTCATTTCTTGTTTTTGTATTGGTTATTGTAACTTTGTGGTATGCCAGACAAGTTCAAAAACAAACTGGATTTATGAAAAAAGATCGAATTGATAAAGAAATTGATAAACTTGTTAAGAAATTGTATTCTAAAACCGAAGACGACAACATATTTCGAAAAGAGGATCCATATAATGGCATTGGTGACGATAAAAAATATAGATACGAAATAGACAAAAAAGAACGTTATAGATTCTGGGATGAAATTAAACAGAATAAATATCTTGGCCCAGAATATTTGCGTTTGGAGATCGATACTTACATAAAAAATAGTCAATATGGAGGGGGCCATGATGGCGATAAAGCCCATAAAGCAGCAAAAACTAAACTACTTGAGGTAACAAAAAAACGGTATTTGGAACTTCAAGATGAGCTTGAGGGAAAAACTTGGATAATTAAAAAATGTATTGAAGTTAAAACGTGGATAATTGAAAAATGTTCTAAAGTTAAAACCAAGTTATCATTATTTAGAGAAAAAAGTTCGTGATGCAGTTTCGTGGATGCCCCCGACTTCAGTCGGGGGTGGCACGAGGGCTGCGAAAGAGGGGATTTATGCTCGGAAAGGCGATGTATAGCCCAAACAACTTCTAAAAATATGAACTTGAGGCGCAAATAGTAGTAATATAAATATTAATACATCGTTAAATATATGGCTAATTGGAACAATTCATACTTGGTGTTAAAATGGCAAAAAATAATAGAAGCAGTAATGATCAGCGTTCAGATGTGCATAATCCAACCAGTGGGGAACATAAAGCAGCCGCAGATAATCGCAGCAAC
>JAUVKD010000174.1 GCA_030596385.1 Methanosarcinaceae archaeon
CATTTCGGGAAAACCGGTTATTTCTGAAACATCCACAACCTCAATATTGGCATCACGGAGGATACTTGCCGTTCCGCCAGTTGATATGATCTCTATTCCAAGTTGCGCAAGTCCACGCGCAAAGTCTACTATCCCGGCCTTATCCGATACACTAAGCAATGCCCTTTTTACCAAAAAATCACCGTAGCATGTTGGTGAATATCAGGTATAAGTGTTATGGTTTGCAGAGAACATTTTCCAAAAATTCCGTTTCAAAAATTATTCCACATGCAATACTATATGGTACACAAGTTTGGCAACTTTCTATATATCAAATCGCACAATGACCCTGATTTCAGAATTTCTCACCGGAAAATATCTCGACTTCCTGCAATATCATAAGTTCTTTTGGCAGCATTTCACGAAGTTTTGGTAGCAATGGTCTTATCTTTTCTTCCATATCTACTGCTTCTATTATCAGCGGTAAATCACCCCCGAGCCGCAATATACTTGCAGTGTGTATATTGCTGTGTACCCCATAACCTCCGATACCATGAATAACCGTAGCTCCTGCAACATGACAATCTTTCAGGTACTCAACAATAACATGCTGTGCTGACCTGCCTTTGCATGCGTCATTTTCGCTCAGGTATATCCTGAGAAGTATGGCTTTCATAATTATCCTCCGAAATATTATTCGTTCTGTTTTTAGATTAAGCTAACTACAATGTATCCCATAGCAACTCCCATTAAGCACAATAGGATATTCAATACAATGTTCAGGATAAAATACATGCTTTCGCCTTCCTCCAACAATTTGAAAGTTTCATAGGCGAAGGTGGAGAATGTTGTGAATGAGCCAAGCAATCCCATATTTAAAAAATACATTATCGAGTCAGAGACTGATGAAAAAGTAAATATGGAAAGAACCGTGCTTCCAATGACGTTTACAATAAGTGTTCCTGTCGGAAATTCTGCGAACCTCAAAGCTATACCTGATACCAGATACCGCAGGATCGCGCCTAAAAAACCTCCGATTCCGACAAGTATGCCAGGCATAAATGTATCCGGTATCATAATTTTGCCATTCTCCTTTCTTTTATTCTTATCAGGAGTATTATGACACCTCGTCCTGAAAGTACCGCAATTAGTGTAAGGACCACGTTTGTTGCGATGTTCATGATCGCAAGTGCCGGAACCATCTGGTAGGACTGTATTGCGAAAGTAGAAAAGGTGGTAAACGACCCCAAAAAACCGATCCCGAATCCCATTCGCACACGTGGACTAACATATCCAAAAAATTCGGTTTCATACATTAGCATCCCGAGCGCGAAGCTCCCAAGCATGTTTACAGTCAGTGTGTCAAAAGGTGTGACAATTGTATTTGATAACAAAAATCTTGAGATCGCACCGAAAAAACCGCCTGTACCAATGTTTAGCAGGTTGTTGATACCAGGTTTTATGGGAGTCATGTTAATCTATCAAAACAACATCCACATCCTGCCCTTCTTCATATCCCTCTACGTTTTCGGGGATTAAAACAAATCCGTTGGCTCTTGCCACCGAACTTAAAACACCTGAACCGGATGTCATAACCGGATGAGCAATATTGCCATCAAGAATCACCCTTGCGTAGGTCAGGTATCCTTCTTTTGAGTTAATCTTGCTGCTTATACGTGCCTTTATGATGGTTTCTGGTATATCTGGTATGTTTCCCATTTTCCTGAGTGCCGGACGTGCGAATTCAAACAACCCGACAAGTCCTGCGACAGGGTAGCCTGGTATGCAGACAACAGGCACATTCCCGATGATGCCAAGAGCAGTGGGTTTCCCGGGATTTAATCCAACGCCGTGTACGAGTATCTTCCCAAGCGAATCTACGACCGCAGGCACATGGTCACGTTCGCCGACTGATGTTCCGCCGCATAGTATAATCATATCGGCATCAAGATTCGATCGTATGGCGGTTTCGATTAGTTCCGGACTATCTGGTACGATATCACAGTATCGCGCTTTTCCGCCCCATTTATCCACATACAGCCCGACCATAAGACCATTCGTCTCAAGTACTTTTCCTGGCAGTGGTATTTCAGAGGTCGTGCGGGGAACAACCTCATCTCCTGTGGGAATGACTGCCACTACAGGTTTTCGGTACACTTCGACTTCCGCGATCCCGAGGGATGCGATTACTGATGTGTCACATGGGCGAAGCAGGTGACCGGCTTTGAATATGAGTTCGCCTGCCTGCATATCTTCACCGATACACCCAATATGCTTGTTCGGGTGTAATTGAGTACGTATTTCCACCATTTCCCCGATCGGGGTGGTATCTTCTATCATGACAACGGCATCTGCATTATCCGGTATGTTTGAGCCTGTGTGGACACGGACGCATGTACCCTGCCCTGCGTCATCTGATACACCAAGCATCACCGGATTTATTACTGATGCGCCGATTGTATCGGATGATTGTACTGCATATCCGTCCATTGCTGCACGGCGGTAGTGAGGAACGTTTCTTGTAGCTTTGATGGATGATGCAACAATCCTGTTTATACAATCAAGTAGTAAAAGATGTTCTGTTGCTGAAAGTGGATCGATGGCGTTTAGGAATATTTTTCTTGCATCCTCTACTTTTGTGAGTTCTTTGATAATTGTACCCATTTTTTCTTCCTGCTTAAAATATAAAATTGCCAGAACCTTATTATTCAGGTTGTCCCAAAACGAAAATTTCCATGAAAATGAAGTTTAATTTAGCCTTTAAATCAAGAACCAAGGTCAAAAAATTTCATCTTTTGGACTTTTGGGACAGCCCGTATTATTCAATTGCTATAATTATTATTCTTATTATTACTATTCATCCGCCCGAAACCGGCGGGAATATAGCAACTTCATCACCCTGTTCAAGAACGGTTGAAAAGCCATCAAGATGGTGTATGCTGTTGCCATTTATAAATACGTTAATGTATCCGCGAAGTTGTGGTTCTTCAGTATTGTCTTCGAATATTATCTCTTTTAATGAGGGATACTGCTTTGTGAGACTATTAAGTATATCCAGTATAGTATCACCATCAAGCATTACTTCGGATTTACCTGTGTGCTCCCGGAGATTTGCAAACAATTTTATTTTAATACTTGCCATGAAACACTATTTTAACATATATCTTAAATAAACTTATGCTATTATTTACGTATAATTGTATTTAAGGTTACACGATGAATATGAACCCGTTGTCCGTTGCTCCTATATCGATTTATTTTGTGCTTAATGTTATATCGTTTTTGGTTTATGGGGCAGATAAAGCTAAAGCAAAACTAAAATGGTGGCGAATCCCTGAAAAACACTTATTGATGATAGCATTGATAGCACCGATCGGTGCGCTTGTGGGGATGCAGGTTTTCAGGCACAAGATACGGAAATCCATATTTAAGTATCTGGTGCCTGTCTTTGTTGCGATTCATCTGGTTTTTCTGGCGGTTATGTGAAATATAAAGTGTGAGAAAATGAGAATTGGACTCAATATTATTATAAATATTTTAATTTATATTCAAATGTGATTTTCAAATGGTGCATCCTTTATTGGCAATGATTCAATTATCGGCATAGTATCAAGGACATATCCTGTACAGCATTACAATTATTGTATTTGTATAGATGCGTAAATTTGATTGTTCAATCTGAAACTAAAGCTAAAACCAATATAAACGCCGCCTGCGGCGCTGTGACAAGA
>JAUVKD010000107.1 GCA_030596385.1 Methanosarcinaceae archaeon
ACCTGCGCCACAGCACGCCATCTTGTCCGGATAATCCACACTCTCAGCGCCCGTGGATTCGACAAGTTCATCAAAGAACGTGGGTCTTTCCACACTTCCAAGTTCTCTATCTTTAGAGGGTTTTACAAGATGGCATCCATAATGCAGTGCAATTCTGAGGTTTAATGGATTAACTACCATCTCTTTGATCTTTTCCGGTCCGAACTGATCATACAGGAATTCCACAATGTGCCGGATATCAACACTACCCTTGTATTCCTTACCGATCGTTGCAAGATGGAAATTTGTACTATTTTTCAATTCCGTGTTCTCTTTGAGTTCATGGTTTGCATCAGATAGGGAGCCATAACACCCATTGCATATTGTCAAAACATCGCGCCCCATCTCTTCAGAAAGCACAATGTTGCGGCTTGCAAGCGCAAGCCATGTCGTTTTGTCGAATGACCTGAAAACACCTGGCGCAGGGCAGCACGAAGCACCGGGCAGGTCTGAACAATCGATATCCAATTTTTCCAGACACAGGTTTGTAGCCTTTTCAATTCCAGGATAACGATTCGGGATTATACAACCTAAGAAAAGTGATAACTTTGTCATTTTAAAAATATCCTCGCGAAAATTACTCCTGCACCAGTTTATAGAACTTACACGATCTTAGCAATGTCTTTACGTCTTCCAGTGCATCCGGGTACTTGTAAACCGTCCCGGGAAGTGATTCCAAACCGAGTTTCTCCCGCATTTTTTTAATTGGATCATTGATTGGCACCGCATGACCGTATTCCAGCACAAAACGACTGACATCGCGATGTTCAGGTAAGATGGCACCTTCATGAACAGCAATTGTCCGAATGGTCAATATGGCATCAACGATCTTGATCCCGCGCGGGCAGCGTTCCTGACAATTGTAACAGGTAGCACACATCCACAGATCATCATCGTGTAACATATCCCTGCCCTTGCGTGCCTTTCTGACAATTCTTCGCGTATTCAGGCTTGTATAACGACCGGAAGGACAACTACCGCTGCAAGTTCCACATTGAATGCAGGTGAGAACATCCAGTCCTTCGCCCTGCAAAATTGTTAATACATCTGCTTTACCCATGGTGCTTACTACCGTGATAATTATTGTTTAACCAGATTCCAATCCCGTATCTTTCAGTCACAAAATTAACAAAATCCAATCGATCCGGATACATTTGAATAGTGTTTAAACACTATTCAAACAGTGTTCAAATACCTTCTAATTTCCCATTCATGAACCTGAACCCTATATGCATCCCATTCGGCTTTTGCAAGCCTTATAATATTATCATGTACATGAGAGCCAAGTGCATCTTTTAGTATCTCATTTGTTGAAAGGTGATAGGTAGCATCCTTTAAAGTATTTGGCAGGCTTCCAATTCCCATTTCATCCCGTTCCGCTCCGGTCAGGTTAAATATATTCACATCGATTGGATCTCCGGGATCAATCTTGTTTTTTATTCCATCTATTCCAGCTGCGAGAATTGCTGCAAAAGTGAGATACGGATTACATGATGGGTCAGGGCTTCTAAGTTCTACGCGGGTACTTTGACCACGGGCTGCAGGTATTCGGATAAAGGAACTTCTGTTTGCTCCTGACCATGCGATATGGACCGGTGCCTCATAACCAGGCACAAGTCGCTTGTACGAATTTACAAGAGGATTTAATATCGCAGTCATTGATTTTATGTGTTTGAGCAATCCGCCAATGAAATATCGTGCCGTATCACTTATCTGCATATCACCTTCAGGATCGTAAAATATGTTTTTACCAGCGCCTATTTTTGAGAGGGACAGGTTAACGTGCATGCCTGAACCGCTTTCGCCAAATATAGGTTTTGGCATAAATGTTGCATGAAGACCATTGAGTTTTGCAATGGTTCGGGTGACATACCTGAAGGTCATCACGTTGTCGGCAGTCGTAAGGGCATCTCCATACTTAAAATCGATCTCATGTTGTCCGAATGCAACTTCGTGATGCGATGCTTCAATATCAAAGCCCAGGCTTGTAAGGGTAAGTACGATATCACGGCGGATATCTTCTGCAAGATCAGCAGGTGCAAATTCAAAGTACCTGCCAAAATCGTGCGGGATTGTAGTTGCTTTTCCGTTTTCTACCTCGAATAAAAAAAACTCAAGTTCAGGTCCGACATTGAGTGAAAATCCCATATTTTCTGCTATTTTAAGCATCTTTTTAAGCACGTATCTAGGGTCACCATGAAATGGTTTACCATTAGTGCCGTATACATCGCATATAACTCGCGCAACGACTCCCTTTTCTTTGTTCCAAGGTAAAATTGCAAACGATGAAATATCTGGCTTCAATACCATGTCCGATTCGTCGATCCTGACAAAACCCTCTATAGATGAACCATCAAATGATATACCGGTGTCCAGTGCTTTTTCAATTTGTGTCACTGGTATTTCAACATCTTTCACAACACCCTGAATGTCTGTGAACTGCAGTCGGATAAATTTCACATTATGTTCTTCGATCGATTTGAGTGCATCTTCTTTTGTGTTGATCTTCATTTAATCGCCTGTGTAAATTATGAATATTTTTCTGTTGGTAATAATCTTGCTTATATATATATCATGTTTTTGGTAATGCAATTGAGTTTATTAATTATTGTCTGGTCATAGTATGTTGATTAGTAATTTGACATGAAAGTTGAGAAAGAATATCAATGGAAATGGGAGCCTGAAAAAGTATATTTTTAATATTCCGGATAAATGATCATGGCAACGAAAATTAACCACAAAGGACACATCCCTCTTACGGAGTTGAGTATCTGCTACATCCACAAGACTTGCAGAATACGGAGAAGCATTGCTTTTTTTGTGTCTACTTCAAATCTAAGGGTAATAGATTAATTGTATTTATTTAGCGATTTTTGACGCCGAAGCAATCCTCCGAAGGCTTCGCATTCCCAAATCACTGGCACGAACGATGACGCTTTAGCGGCATTTTAACTTATTGAATAAATGTGGAGCAACGCAGCATAGCGTTTTTCACACACCAATGTTATTTAAAATGTTGCGCTTTGTCCGACCGATGTGTATGTGAATATTTTATAATGTATGGAATCTGCCGCCTGCGGCGGTATTGCTGTGCGGGGTCTTGCAGTATGGGCTGTGCATCGGGATTTTATCGAAACCATCTATACAAATACGATTTAGATAATCCGAATATGCATTTTACCCTGCTTTTTGAAGTGGATACTACTTTGAGATTGAAAGCCGCTTTAGCATCTGGTTTAGGTAATTCAAAGATCGATATTCCATAATTTGTCCCCCACATAATGCAGCGATTTTATGGCTTTACCGGAATCAGCTGTCATGGCTTCGCCGGAAATTAGTGCACGTCCGATTGCAAGTGGTTTACCATGAGTTTCCTCTTTGATTATGACCAGATCCCCTTTCATGATATCAGAGTCGGCACTTACGATTCCCGGACACATAATGTCAGCACCATTGACCACAAACCGTACGGCACCTGCATCTACAATTACTACGTACTTTGCCAGTTCAAGTTCAAGCACACCGCGCACCGTCGGGAAATACTCACCATCTATTGAGAATAATAGAACTTTTCCATTTATAAGTATAACATTAAAGTTATCGATATTAGCAGTCTCGAATTTGCTGTTATTGAGTTCTTTGATATTATCTCCGAATGTAACTGTAAGCTCATCCAGCAATTTATTTTTTGCACTTTTCCGAAGTTGGACCCTGGATCTCATATTCTACATATCACCTGTTGATTATGCAATATAATCTGAATATCATAAAGTAACAGGTAAGTTTTAAAGATTGCGCGTTTCTTTGCGAGACTTTTTATTCTCTTCTTTTTATTCTCTTCCGGAATTGTTCGGAAAACCAAGTAAACATATGGGGACACAGAGAGAAAAACAATGCTTACTCTGTTGCCTTCACGACTTGCAGGCTTAGCAGGCACCAAACCAGCTGATGGGTGCAAAAGATCAAATTCAAAGGTAAAACAACCAAAAATTAAGAATGAGATCTATGATCTCATCCAATCGTCCCAACCGGGCGCACGTTCAGCAAGAATAGTTACAATATCCCCAAGCATCTCTTCCGGTATACCCACAACCATCTCATCATCATTCAATCCTGCATTCTTGGCTGCACCATCGCATCCGATTGAAATATTTACTTCACCAGTAATGTATGGCGAGCCTGTTGCATCGGCGCAGGTCGATTGTATTCCTGCAAAGTTCGAATGCATCCTTCCGCCGCGCTTGTAGATAACAGCCTGGGCGATTCGCCTGGCTGTAAGAGTATTTCCGATGACTATAACCACATCCGGTTTTGTAGGTGTATTATCCAACGGGGCAACAATTGTTGCAACTGTCGAACCAGGCGCCGGTCTTGGCATATTGTCAACCACACGTTTGGCAACACTCAGTGAAACCTCTTTCTCCAGTTTCTCGAAATACAGGGCACCGGTTTTGATATTTTCTGGATAATCTTCCAGTCCGATTGCTGCTGCGCCGCCTTTACATGAATGTTTCACAGAAGTTGCAAAGCTCACAACTCCATCATATCTTGCTTTTTGCAGCATCTGACAGTATCTCAAAGGATCTTTGATCTCTTCCATATCATCCGGAATATCTCCAGATCTTTTTAACAATGATACTGCTATTGGTTTTCCATTAAGTCCTAATAAATTCACGAGTTTATCACTCATTTCTGTATAGTCCATACTAATACCTCCGCAATTATGGAATTAAAATTGTGCGCTTCTTACATATTAATAATTCGAAAATGACCTGCTATTAATTTGATATATTAGATGTCGTGAAAGTAAAATTAAATGCTACTTGACGAGACTGAAAATTCAGATTATGTCCCTAAGCAATTGACAATATTTGAATAGTTTAAATGTGATACATTGGTGTTCGGTCAGCAATTCCCGTTATGACTTTAAACGTATACAAGCGAAGGTATGTTTTTTAGATATTTCGTGATAAT
>JAUVKD010000196.1 GCA_030596385.1 Methanosarcinaceae archaeon
AAACTTGCCGAAGAATGCGCCATGTGCTCATTAAGTCCCCTTATGAACGAGGTTGGTTCGCACCCTAATATCACACTTTATACTTATGCAGAAGTTGAAAGTGTCAGTGGAAATGCCGGTGATTTCAAGGTCACAATGCGCAAAAAAGCAAGGTATGTGAAAGACAACTGCATGGCGTGCGGAAGGTGTAGCGAAGTGTGCCCCGTATATGTAGAAAATGACTTTAACTGCGGTGTAAAAGACAAAAAAGCAATATCCATGCGCTTTGCTCAATCCGTACCGCAAACATACTCGATCGATCCGAATTATTGTATCGAACTTGCAGGTATTGATTGTGGTAAGTGCCTGGATGTATGCAAAGTAAATGCTATCGACTTTGAACAAAAAGACGAATTTATTGATCTTGATGTTGGTGCGATTGTTGTAGCAACCGGTTTTGATGAATATAATGCTTCAAAAAAGTCGGAATACGGATATGGCATTTTTAAAAATGTCATTACACAGATGGAACTGGCGCGAATACTCGGTGTCAATGGCCCGACGCTTGGTAAACTCACACGCCCCTCGGATAATTCAGCACCAAAAAACATTGTGATGATACAATGTGTAGGCTCAAGGGATGAAAATACGAGCGGGAACAAGTATTGTTCGCGTTACTGTTGCATGGCTGCGCTCAAACACGCAAGTCTAATTGCAAAAAAATGTCCTGATGTTAATGTGACGATATGCTATATCGATATTCGCGCTTTTGGATTATATGAAAACTACTACCGTGCAGTGCAGGATATGGGTATATCATTTGTACGTGGCCGTCCGGCTGAAGTAGTAGAAAGATCGAATCAAAATCTTGTCGTTAAAGTAGAGGATACTCTCATACAGGAATTAAAAGAGATCCCAGCTGATATAGTGGTATTATCATCAGCGATGGAAGCTTCATCCGGTACTAAGAAAATTGCAAGAATACTTGATGTGACACTAAGCGAAGATGGTTTTATAAAGGAAAAGCACTCAAAATTAAAGCCTGTTGATACATCAAGAGATGGTATTTTCGTTTGTGGAACTGCCCAGTCTCCCAAAGATGTTACGGATACTATCGCCCAGTCGGGACTTGCGGCTGCGCGTACAAGCGCTTTTATCTCGAATAAAGTGATTAATTTTAATCCACAGATCGCACATATCAATAATTCTTTATGCGACAGTTGCGGTGATTGCCTTAAATGTCCATTTGATGGGATATCCAGGAACGGATCTGGCAATATCCGCATAAATCCACTCGTATGCAATGGCTGCGGATACTGTACAAAACTTTGCAGCAAAAATGCAATCAGTATCGATGGATACAAAGAAGAGCAGATCAT
Source organism: Methanosarcinaceae archaeon (assembly GCA_030596385.1). Lineage (GTDB taxonomy): Archaea > Halobacteriota > Methanosarcinia > Methanosarcinales > Methanosarcinaceae > Methanovorans. The sequence goes on from JAUVKD010000196.1 coordinate 1,359, forward strand.
AGCTGAGATCGATGGCATTCTTGAAAAGGGGGATGTGCTCGTCTTTTTAAGTCGTGAGATCCCGTATGCCACTGCCGATAACATAGGGAACAGTGTGGTTCAGTATCCTGTAAATGTAAAGATCATCAAGGTACCCACAACTACAATTGTTTCTAAATCCACTATTATGCATGCGTTTAAATGTGGGAGCAGGGCAGTGTTGATGGTTGAGGAACCCACAGATAATACGATTGGTGAGTTCATCTATCCACTCGCACTTGAGAATTTCGAGAATCTTAAGGTTGAACTTGGAGATAAAAGTGAACGCCTGTTTTTCAAGAAAGCATACATACCGAACTACAGAGGACTGGCTGACACATTCACATTCCTTGCAGAAATGGAGGATGGAAAATGACCGGAGATATAACAGGTGCGCTCAGTGAATATGACACACCTGTATGTGAAACACTTGTACAGACCGTGAAAAAAAGTTTGAGAACATCTGATTCTATTGGAATTAACCGCTGTTTGCAGTGCGGAGCGTGTACATCTTCCTGTCCTGCTGCACGGTTTACAGATTACAATCCCCGAAAGATCATAAAGCGGGTAATGGAAAACGACATTAGTGTTATAGAAGATGAAACTATATGGGATTGTTTTTATTGTTATACATGCCATCTTCGCTGTCCCCGTAACAACAGTCCGACACAGGTTGTGCAGGTACTTAAGCAGATGGCGATCAATAAAGGTATCGGGCTTGACAGACTTGAAGTCCTGTTCGAATATGGGAATGCATTTGCAGAATTCGGGGTAAGCAAAATACCGGACATATATATTGGGCAGATGAAAGATGATTTTGACGTACGATGGCATAAATTCAAAGAAAATATTGATTCGGTACGCAGCGAGCTTGGACTTGGTACTGCCAATGTGAAGGATCACGGACGTGGGGAGATTCGTGCAATACTTGAAGGAATCGGGTTCTTCGAAAGGCAGGAGAAATTGAAGCAACTGGCCATAAACAAAAAACATATATTTGAATTGAATACATCCGATAAAAACAAAGGGACAACAGATGAAACAAATTGAAAAAATTCCGGATCGTGGTATCCTGCTGTTTAAATCATGTATGGTCAGTGCTGAGTACCCGGGTATTGAAAGTTCAACAACGTATGCATTTGATAAATTGGGTGTTGACTACATTGTGAGCGATGAACAATCATGTTGCACAGGTCTTGGATATTATTTTGATCTGTTTGACCAGATGTCAACAACGGCAATTGCAGCCAGAAATTTTGCAGTGGCAAGAAAGAATGGATATACAAATATCACAACCCTGTGCTCAACCTGTTATGCAATAAATAAAAAAGCATGTGCACTGCTCAATAATAATGATGAAGTACGTTTGAACATTAATTCTGTTTTCAAAGAGGCAGGTCTTGATGACCTGATGTATGAGCAGAACAGCATGGATGATTTTGATGATTTTTATCATGTGGTAGAGATATTTTTATCAAAAGCTAAACAGATCAGCAAAGTTGTAGGTAGAAATAGGGGTAAACCCGGTGCGTTCGACTTTTCAGGTGTTCGCGTTGCAGCACATCATGCCTGTCACTATTATAAGATACAGTCAGATGATATTCTGGGAAATCCCAATCATCCGTTGCTGATCGATACGATCGCAAAGTCATGCGGTGCTGATGTTATTGAATGGTATGAAGATAAAACTCTCACATGCGGAGCCGGTTTTTCACAGATTCATGTCAAC
>JAUVKD010000035.1 GCA_030596385.1 Methanosarcinaceae archaeon
GATTCCACTATCGATTAATTCTTTTAGTGCTCTTACAAATATATGCAGGCCATATAATTCCATCCAGTTCCCCATGACCAATAAATTATATATTCCATCCTCTTTTTTGATACTATTAACATTAACAATATTATCCGTAGGTTGTTGTGGTAGAAATGCTGGAATAATATCTATTTTTTTATTCAATTTTTTGTATGGAATTAACTGATCAAATACTATTTTTTGTAACTTATTTACACAAATGATCTTGTCACAATACCTTAACCATAGTTTCAAGAAATATATTGAGATTTTTGATGATTTTGATACATGCTTTGGGAATAAACCTCCATGCACAGTTATAATGGTTTTATTGTTTGTGATTTTTGAAAAAACAATCAATAGCATTTCTCTCCAATATCTGCCATATCCTGAGGTGTGGATATGAACAATATCGGAACGTAAAAAACGCTTGATTATCTCTATAAAAAATCTAAATCTCAATGGTATTATTGTTATATTTTCGTTGATTTGTATGTATTTGATATTGGTAATATCTAATATATTAATTCGATATCCATTCATGGATAAAATATCAGTCAATCTCTTTATGTGGATTGAAATTCCACCATAAGGTGGAGGATATGACCCAATTAATAATACATTTTTCATTTAATACCCTCAAAAATCCCTTTAACATTACATTTTTACAGGAATCTCATTTTGAATGGATTCCATTATTTTAAAGGTTGCAAGTGTCGTCTTGATATTCGAATCGAGGTCAGTGCTCTCATTTCGCCCAAGCATTCCAAAAAACGTTTCAAGCTCATTTCTGTGCCCCTTTTCCGTAACCATTCTCTTATTGATCTTGTTAATCTTCCCGCCTTTAACCATTTCAAGCCGTTTGAAATCTGTGATGATTCCTGCCATGCCATCTGAAAAGAATTCTGCACGTTCCTTTGAAAATGAACTATCACCATGCGTTGTATAAATGACAGTACCAACAGAACCATCCTCAAAAGAGAGAGTTATTATTACATTTTCATTATCTTCCGGACTCTTGACTTGTGTTTCAATCTTTTTGGCACATACTTCAGTTGGCGATGAACCGATAATATACTGCATGAAATCTACAAAATGACAGCATTCTGTAATTACACGCCCGCCGCCTTCAGCAGCATCATATATCCAGTGATCCTTTGGGATTGATTCAGCATTGACACGATACGTTGCTACCATTGGTTGAGTGCGGTTTTTAAAGAAATCCTTTAATTTAACACCGAGTTCTGAATACCGTCTGTTGAATCCGACCATCACCAGACCGCCATATTCATTGCGTGCTTCAATGATCGCATTTAATTCTTCTTCATTTATGGCAAGCGGTTTTTCTACAAGCACATTTTTATTGTTCTTCAATGCTTCAATTACAAGCGGTGCATGCAGGCTATTGCGAGTTGCAATGATCACACAATTGATTGCAGGATCTGACATGATCTTATTATAATCGGAAGTGCAGTACTCAAAACCGTACTTTTTTGCAGTGGATTCTGCACTGATACCACTTGCTGCTGAAAGACCGTTAAGTTCGATATCTTTTATTTTGGATAAATTCGGCAAAAGCGTGCTTGTTGCAAAAATACCAGCACCAATAACACCAACAACAGGTTTATCACTGCTTCTGGAAACGCTTTTTGATTTTTTATCATGTGGAGTTAGTATGATCTTATCATCAAGCTCTTTTTCCACATCGTATTTGAGAACCATCCCAAGATACGGTTTTCTTGCTTCAATAATTTCATACGCATCCGGTGCGTCATCAATCGCAAATTCATGAGTGATAATATTGTCAAGTGACATCTTATTCATCGAAAGCAGATCAACAAAAGCCTGCATATTTCGATTCTCAGTCCAGCGGACATACGCCGGTGGATAATCCTGGCCAAATTCTTCATAATTGCGATCATATCTTCCCGGGCCGTATGACCTTGAAACACGCAATTCGATCTCTTTATTGTAATATGGCTCCCTTGGAACATCCATACCCACAGCACCCACAATAACCACCTTTCCACGTTCTCTGGTTATTTCCCCGGCAAACTCAACAGGATCATTTGATTTGGCAGCAGCCGTAATTATAACAGCATCCGCACCAATGCCACGTGAGAACTGAATGATCTTTTCTTCCAGATTCGCAGATTTGCGCGAAGATGCAGCATCTGCACCCAATTCGAGTGCAAGATTCACCTTTGATTCATCAAGATCAATTCCAAAAACCCTGCAACCGGATGCTTTGAGTATCTGTAAAGTGATGAGACCAATAAAACCCAATCCGATAACAACAACATTTTCCCCAACCTTTACATCAGCATTTCGGATACCTTGCATAGCAATAGAACCCACTGTTGTAAAACAAGCATCACGAAAATCGACATTATCCTGAAGCTTCACACAAAGATTTCGCGGAATAAAATCCACATCTGCGTGATTAGCATATCCCGCACCGGCACATGCAACCCTGTCCCCTATCTTAATATCAATAATATCTTCACTTACAGCAATCACAGTTCCTGCACTACTATATCCCAGTGGCTCTCTTTGATCAAGTCGTCCCATAGCCTGCTGAAATGCAGACAAAACACCATCCTGCTTTGCTTTATTAATGACCTTCTTTGCAAGGTCCGGTCTTGCAAGTGCCTTCCCGATAAGTGATTTTTCAGCAAGATCCACAAGACTTGATTCAGTTCCTGCACTGATCACAGAATAATGGTTCCTGACAAGAACTCCACTACCCTTGAGAGTTGGTGTTGGTACATCTTCAACTGTCAGATCACCATTTTTTAAATTCAAAACAACCTGTTTCATGAAATAATCTCCATATTATCAGTATATTTGGATAACGAATAACTCAAACAATCCAGTATCTCAGAAGTCATAAAAAGATCCGGAAAATTATTATCTGGCTCAATCGTAGACGCATTAATTCCCAAAACCGATGACAACAAATTAAACACCCTTGGATTTACCGTTTCACCAAACCTCCGTCTTGCAGCCTGCCTGTACATCCCATAACCAAACCGATACATCCAATGTTTCAAAGGATAATTCCCAATGCTGGCAGTCCGCAGCGTAGAATACACAGAGAATGGAAGACTGAGCAAAGAGGCACGCTCCCATCTATTGGCAACACCATCAACATTAGCCTCAAGGACACCCATAGCCCTGCATGCATTGTCCTTATATCCAGCATCCCATTTGCACCCATACATAAATGATGGAATTGCAAACGCATACGCACCGCTCAGATAGTAAGCAAACATCAACCCGCTTTTTGACCAGTTAAACCTGCCATCTGTGTTTTGTACAGACGCCAGCCATTCAAGACCATTCTTAAAGTATGGATCGATCCAGTCCATCTCAAGCACATCATTAATTTTAAGCAAATAATAGATAGTCACTCCCTGATAGTGGATGCACGGAATCTGCATATGATATTGATAATTTCCCTTTACATCATTGGTATAGGGAATAGCACCGTCCGTGAACTGGTATTCGCAAATATGGCGTGCCGTTCGCTCTGCCGCTTCAAGACATTCATCATCTGAAAATACCCTGCCGTATTTTGCAAGAAATGCACCGCAGGTAGCATCTACATTCAAATGGTCAGCAACATAAATGGATGATTTCTTAAAATAACCGGACGATACCTCATTTTGAAGTACGAAATCCTTTGCACGATGGATAGAATCCTCAATATTATCCCTTCCCAGAGCATCATATCCATCCAAGAGGGCTTCTCCCACAATGGCAGTGATAAGGGCTGATGGCTGGTTATATTTCACATGCACTTCATTCCATGAACCCTCAGCACTTTGCCTTTGAACCAGTCGGTTCAGGATTTTCCCTATTATATCAGTATAATCATTCCCATCAATACCATTAATTCGTATCAACATCTTGACACATTCAGCATTCACCCTATCTCTTGTAATACCATAAACAGGATCAACAGTATAAGCAACAGTATCTTCCACAACCAGATTCGGCATAATACCCTTTTCGATCATCCGGGAGATTGTCGCATATATCCTATCATTGAATTCTTGCATGCTCAACACCCCCGCTTCCAATATTACCAATATATGTTTTCAGATTAGTAGCAATCTGTTTCCGGTCATAATATTCCTTAACAAACTCCCTGCCATGAACACCCATTTCAGACATCCTTTCTGGATTGTCCAGCAGATCCAAGATCGTATCAGCAATCGCATCCGCAGAATTATCTGCAATAATCCCGCCGCCGGATTTCTCGGCCAGACTTCTGATCTCCCCATTCCCGCACCCAACAAAAGGAATGCCACATGCCATATATTCATAAGCCTTAGTAGGAACAGCATATTCAAGACTTGGCATTTTTTTCAATGCAGCAATCCCAATCAATGATTCAGAGAACATGCGTGGAATATCCTCTCTTGCAACAAGCCCTGTGAATTCAACATTATCTGACAGCTCCTCCCTTTTGGTCAATGCTTCCAATGGTGTTTTAATATCACCATCACCCACGATCAGGAATTTCAGATCAGTGTGTTCGATTATCCCCTTCATCGAAAGAATGACATTTTCCAGATCCTGTGCATGCCCGATATTACCGGCATAGATTATCTGCCTTTTCTTCTCAACTTCAACAGGATAGAAGAACTCAGTATCAACACCATTAGAAATAACCCTGATTTTGTTCTCATCGACATTTTCATAGGTCCTCAATATCCTCTGCCCCAGTTCCTGAGTGGTAACACCGATCATATCTGCCTTAGCATAACAGATTCGCTCATACGACCTGCTTATCTTTTCAAAAAAACTGCCCTTTTTCAAAAACCCCAGAGAAATTGACGCATCAATCCATAGATCCCTTACATCCATGCACCATTTCTTTTTAAAAAGGATTTTAGAGAACAAACCCCCAAAACCAGTAAAGATAGGGGGTGCAGAAGTCATAATAACATCAAATTTGCGTGAATTGAAGGTAATCCATAACAGTGTATGCAACGGAAAAGAAAGATAATAAGCCATTCGACTCAAGAATGATGGGTCTTCTGATGCCGGTTGCCATGATAACAGATTTATCAGGTTCACCCCATCTATCATTTTAAATTCTGAAATAGCCCATTTTCGTTCAAATGACCCAGGGGGAAAACTTGGATACGGTGCAAGAATTGTCACTTCATCACCCAGTTTTTGTAAATGATTGGACATATCGAATATCCGCGATGCATTGCCTGATCTGTCAGGTGGGAAATGCTGTGATATAATTAATATTCTCATTGAACTAACATCACCCGCCCCTCTTATCCTCATACAGAATGCCAGCCTCCATTCCAATCTTTTCGATTGTCACAAAACCCAGCTCTCCTGTGACAATCACTTTTTTGTTTTTCATGTTTACACCTTTAGTCACTTATCCCAATTATTCTGGTTTTGTACCCACATTTCATCCAGAAAGATAAATTAATAACATTTCTCGCATCAAACACATTCAATCTCCGCATTTCCCCACAAAACTCCCCTGGATTCATCTCCTTAAACACCGAATGATCCGTCAACACCACAATACAATCACTCTCTTCCACAGCATCCTCTAGCCCCAGTACAGGATAATCGAACTCCCCCACAAACGGATCATATATCTTAATCCGATACCCTTCCTTTTCAGCAAGCTTTATGAACTTCAGTGCAGGCGTTGCCCTCGTATCCCCAATGTCACCTTTGTAGGCTACTCCGAACACCGTGATCGTGGGCTTCTCAACATCATTCAGCATACTCTTGACCTGCTGTAACACGTACTTTGGCATGGAATCGTTTATCTGGCGGGATGTTAGGATAAGGCTGGCCTTGTTGGTGGTCTCGGTAAGGAACCAGGGGTCTATGGCTATGCAGTGACCGCCGACTCCGGGACCGGGGGTGTGGATGTTCACTCTTGGGTGTTTGTTCGCGACCTCGATGGCTTCCCAGACGTTTACGTCGTAATCGTCGGCGATCTGGGTAAGTTCGTTGGCCAGGGCGATGTTCACGTCGCGGAAAGTGTTCTCCATAAGTTTGATCATCTCGGCTGTGGTGCTGTTGGTGAGATGGAGGTTTCCTTTTACGAAAGATGAGTAGAGCTGTGCTGTGAGGTACGTAGATCTGTCATCGATGCCGCCGATCACGCGGTCGTTGTTTACCATCTCGTGGAGGGTGTTGCCAGGGATTGCTCGTTCGGGGCAGTGGGATAGAGAGATATCGTCCGGGACTTTCAGGCCGGACTCTTCAAGGATGGGAGTTACCTGTTTCTCGCAGGTCTTTGGAGGAATGGTAGATTCTATTATCACCAAGTTGCCTTTTCTGAGGTTTGGTGTGATCATTCCACAGGCTGATATCACGTACTTCAAATCTGCCATTCTAAGGTCTGTGTCGAATGGGGTTGGGACGGCCACCAGAAACACGTCTGCATCTTCTACCTTTGTCTCTGGCCTGAACGAACCGCTCTTGATAGTGTTGTCCAGCATCTCCTGAAATCCCTCTTCTTCAAATGGCATCGTTTCATTCTTCAGGGTCTCAATCACACGATGATTCACGTCAACACCTACCACCTCATGATCGTTGTTCGCAAACAGCAGGGCAGTTGGAAGTCCGATATACCCCATTCCTAACACACAGATATTTGTCATTTTTTCATCATCCACAAAATTATTGTAATTCGTCCATGATATGTTTTTCACCATACTCTCCTGCTATACGGATTTGACCAGGTGAGATCAGACCCGCACATTCCCGTGCTCCATAGCAGCCACATTCGCGCCCACAATATCCAACACATGCACAAAATCCCGCGTCTGCCCTTCATCGCCCTCGATGAACGCTGATGTTGTCGCTCTCGGTATATTACGTGTATCCTGCCACAAGATTGTCAAGAATATTCATTTTTGTACCGCCGTATTGTATCTGATATATGGCACTGTCCATTTTCCAGTTATTTTCAATATGATGATTTTGATTTTGTTTTAGTCAGAGATTACAACATTGTAATCCGTGTAAATCAGTGTTAATCCGTGTCTGAAAAAAATTAAAAGTCACGGATTTCACATATTCACACCGATCAGTGGTCACATCTGTGTCCAACATATTCATTTAAATCACCAGATTTTGTTATTGATCATGATTTGCTAATCATTCATATTACTTCCCTAAACTCATTGTCATTATCCGCCTGATCTTCTCCCCTGCCTTCCCATCCCCGAATGGATTATCCCACTCTCGCCCCCCATCCATCATACACCGCGCACACTCCACAATCCTCCCAGGCTCACTCCCTGCAAGCACGTTGGCACCAACCTCTACAGTCTCAGGCCTCTCCGTATTATCCCTCAAAGTAACACACGGCACCTTTAATATGCAGGTCTCTTCCTGCACGCCGCCCGAGTCTGTCAGTACCAGACTGGCATTGTTCTCAAGCTGTAAAAAGCTCATGAAATCTACAGGATCGATTAATTTGATGTTTTCATTGACATTAATTCCAAATTCCTTGATCCGTTTTTGTGACCTGGGATGTATAGGATAAATAACAGGCATCCCAAACTCCTCTGCCACGCTCTCCA
>JAUVKD010000038.1 GCA_030596385.1 Methanosarcinaceae archaeon
AAATAAGCATTATATTGTATGCGTTTAATGTCATAACGGGAGTCGCTGATGAAATACTAAATGCCGTTCAATTTCTTGCAGTGGCATTCATTTTGTATCCAATGATGCCGAACGAGACATTCTTCGGAGTTTTAAACCCAAGATCTGCAATCTTGATCGTAGTACTTATTTCACTTATAAGTTTTTTCAGTTATATTTCACTGAAAAAGTTCGGGACACGATGGGGGATATCCTATTCAGGATTGCTTGGCGGTTTTGTGAATAGCGAAGCCACAACCGGCGCTCTTTCTTCCATGTCAAAAAATCGACAGAACCTGATGGATGCAACTTACACAGGGATATTATTGTCCAATACTGCAATGCTGATCAGGAATCTGGTAATTGCCTTAATTGTAGATCCAAGCGGCAGGTTTGCACTTTTGATGTTGCCACCGCAGTTGATTATAATACTTGCCTCATTATTCATTGCCATTACAAAAAAGAGATCATTCGACACCACCAGTGAGACACTTCAGATTAATTCACCTTTTGCACTTGGTCCTGCTTTTAAGTTCGGTGCAGGTTTTACCATAATACTTGTGATTTCAAAAATCGCAAATGATGCTGCAGGTCCTATCGGAATATATGCTATGGCACTTGGGGGGTTTGTAAGTAGTGCAGCAGTTACTGTATCAATGGCATCACTTGCAGTCAATGGCAGCGTATCTTTTGCAAATGCGGCAAAAGCAGCAGTGCTTGCAAGTATAGTAAGCACAGCCGCAAAAGTTGTACTGGTAAAAATTTCAGGTTCAAATGAACTGTTTACACGATCAAGGAATACATTTGTGATACTTGTAATTATAGGAACAGTCGCACTTGCCGTGTGGAGCTATTACATGCATCCGGGTATATTTTGATACTCTTTCCAGGTTGTCGGGATGTGTTTTGGAGTGTTATGCCTTATACTCACTTTCAACAACTTCACGAATGCGGGCTGCGGTTTTAGGTCCGATATGTTTGGCATTTAACAAATCCTCATAATCCGCTTTCATAACCGCTTCAACTGAACCGAAATGTTTAAGCAGGGTGCGGGCTGCTTTTGGTCCTATCTCCGAAATAGAGGATACTACATATTCCTGCTGTTCCGAAAGCAGGAGTGATGATTTTTTACCGTGTGCGTTAACCTCTCGTTTTTCATCGATCTGCTCGCGTTTTGCAATAACCCTGAGAAGTGCTGCCGTATCTTCCGCATCACGTGTATAGAATATGGACACTCCGAAATCAATGGACAGCGAGGCAAGTGTTCCATGAATTGCATTTGGGTTAAGTTGTCTTGCCGTAAACAGCCCTTCACCTTCGATGATGAGCACAGGCTTATCATAGGTACGTGCAAGATTTGATATCTGAGTGAAAATGTTACGTCCGGGATCGATAAGTGAACTTGCAAAATCGTCTACTGTTTTACGTTCTACTGCAAGCCGGTCGCTTAGCACATAATCCCCGATCTCAAGGGTCTTGAACACAACATTAACACCAGATGAATCTAACGTGCGCGCAACCGTGCTCCGCATCTCGCGCTGGTCAACGATCACAGTCAATGATCCGGATTCGGAATTGAATTCAAAAAGACTCTTCTGTTCATCCTTTTCAGGAACACCTGTTTTTATATGATCTCCGTTTATGAATTCGTGTGCAGGCATATCTTCCTGTAATTGACGCATATTTGAATTCATTCTGCGCTCTTTAGAGTTGCTGCTCCAGTAGTATGCTTCGTCCCGGGTTCCTTTTGTATTAAGGACAACAACTCGCCCTTTGTGTTTTCTGCCAGTCCGACCTTTTCTCTGGATACTCCGAATTTCCGAAGGTACAGGTTCATAGAACAACACAAGATTAGTTGCCGGAATATCCAATCCCTCCTCTGCAACCGATGTGGCCACAAGTGTATTGTATTCTCCGCTCTTGAAATTCGTGATGATCTCGACTTGTTGTTTCTGGTTTAATCCTTTATCTTTATATTTTGACGCCTGTCCCACAAATCTGACCGGGCGCACGCTTTCTATACCGGATAATGCGTTTGTGACCATCTCGGCAGTGTAGCGGTAATTTGTGAACACTATTACGCGCGAATCCGGATTATTTTCAAATTCTTTTTTTACTATCTCGCATACTTTATCCAGTTTAGGATGTTCTATTTCACATTCTTTCAACCTTTGCGACACCTGCTTGATATACGGGTCCTCAATAAGACGTTTAGATGCTTTGCTGCCGTTTTTTGAATATGCTTCGTTTTCAAGTCGTTCCATGTACTTTGAAAGTGCTTCAACACCCTGTGTCTCAATCACTTCCACTGCGTGGTTGACCTTTAATATCTCTGCAAGTATGGACAATGCGCCATAGATAGCAGTATTCGGGTCGCCACGTAAACGGGATTGCAGCTGTTTTTGAAGTGCCAGAAGGTCACGCTTTGAGGCGTTCTTATGTTGTTGCATGGTAAACCCGAGTTTTGAAAGTTTAATGAATCGGTCATCAAGCACCTTTTCCAGCAAATTTTTCAAGTTTACCAGTTCATCAGGGAGTTTTACATGTTTCCATTCGAAATCTTTTTCATGTACATATGGTGCAACATCACTGTCTGTTTCTGTTTTTACAGCAACCGATGAGATATGAAGTGCTTCACAAACCTCCATTATCTTTTCATTTTTACTGCCAGGACTTGCAGTTATTCCGAGAATAAGGGGGTTTTTTGCCTGCTCAAAATATTTCTCTGCGATATAGGTGTATGCATAGTTCCCTACTGCTCTGTGTGCCTCATCAAAGGTGATATGCGAAACGTCATCCAGATCGATCCTTTTTGTGAGCAGGTCGTTCTCGATTACCTGCGGTGTGGATACGATCACTTTCCCTTTTTTCCACATTTCTGCACGCTTTGCAGGAGGCAGATTGCCTGTGAATGTCAGTATTTCCGTCTCCGGGATCAAGAGGGCATTTTTCATAAATGATGCATGCTGCTCGACAAGAGGTTTTGTCGGGGATAATATTAACACCTTACCCCCTATCTTTTCAAGTCTTGATACAATAACCAAAAGAGCGATAATGGTCTTACCGAGTCCTGTAGGAAGAACTACAAGACTGGATCCGGAAAGCGCAGTGCCTGCAAGGTTTAACTGGTATAACCTCTGCTCAACAGTGTCCGGTCTTACAAGTGAATGTTTGATGTAAGTTGTCATGGTGTATTAGATATCCTGAATTTGTTTAGCGATTTTTGACGCCGAAGCAATTCTCCGAAGGCTTCGCATTCCCAAATCACTGGCGTGAACGATGACGTTTTTGCGGCATTTCAACTTATAATGTCTCGTATATAGAATAACACAGCATAGCATTTTTACGTGCCAATGTTATTCAAAATGTTATGTTTTGTCAGACCGGTGTGTATGTGTATATGTATATTTTATAATGTCTGGAATCCGCCGCCTGCGGCGTTATTGCTGTGCGGGGTATTGCAGTATGGGCTGTGCATCGGGATTTTATCGAAATCATCTATACAAATAATAAATCATTTTTATCAGGTAAATTCATTATTCTGTCGAATTTACCAGGATTGCATCGGAAAATACCTTTATGTGTGCATAAATGACTGTATTCCTTTTAAAGTTGTGGCGAGTAGTGTGAAAGTATTAAGACCATCTTATTTTTTTATTGTACACATACAGGTCACACCGGTACGCCCGCATTCTTAAACTCCCTTTCACCGTACACAAGTTCGTAGATCAAATTCCCGATATTTTCAATGGGTGTCCGGACCTGATCCATGGAATCACGGTCACGTATTGTCACGGATTTATCATCAAGTGATTCGTAGTCAATTGTTATTGAATATGGCGTTCCTATCTCATCGTTTCGTCGGTAGCGTCTACCAATGGTGCCGGAATCGTCATATGACACCAATAATCCCCTGTCACGTATAACCGCAACGATCTTATTTGCAGGTTCTATTAACTCGCTCTTTGTCATAAGTGGCAAAACCGCAACCTGAACAGGTGCAATTTCACTCTTTAGTTTGAATATGATCCGTTTTTCTTTTTTAGGATCTTTACTCTTATTACTACCGGTTTCTTCTTGTGCTGCGACCATTTCTTCATTGAACGCATGTTCCATTGTGCAGTAAAGTATCCTGTCTATGCCAAATGATGGTTCGATCACATGCGGCACAACGTTCTCGCCGCTGACTTTAACTCTCTCCTCTGTGAATTTCACAAGATCTGGCGAAACAATGAACTCTTCCCCGTTTACAATAACTTTTATTACGTCCTGTTCGAGTTCTTCCCGGGTCATGTCTTTAAGCACATTCGCAACAGACTTTGCTTTTCCTTTAAAAGCGGGTCCGAGTTTTCCCATGTCAGGCTTTACAACAAAATTTGTGACCATTTTCGGTTCGTCATATTCGATGTAAACGTACAGTTCGGTCTTGCTGGTCTTTGCATGCGCATTAAGGTCATAGTCTGTCCTGTCTGCGATGCCTACGACCTCGATCCACCCGAACCTGTCAGTCTCGATTTCCGCATCCCAGCAGTCAATGGCATAGTGTGCCATTTCGTCCTTTTTGTGTTGCCTGAACCTTAAGTGGTCCGGAGATATGCCAACACGCCAGAGGAAATGATTTGTGAGTGCAATATGATATGCAAGGTATTCATGAGCAATGATCCCTTGTTTGACAGCATCGCCGATAGTGATCTGCTCAATGGTGCCTCGTTCTTGTCCATCTTCGGAATACAGGTTCACCAATGTACCTGAAAATCTCTCGAAATTCGGGTGTGTTTTATTATGCGGATTAATGAATATCTCCGCTTCTGCCTGTGTAAATTCACGAAGCCTGATAACACCCTGGCGTGGAGATATCTCATTTCGGTATGATTTTCCTATCTGGGTAACCCCGAACGGAAGTTTGTCGCGGTAGAATTTCGAGAGTCTCTGGAAGTTTATAAACATACCCTGCGCGGTTTCCGGACGCATGTAACCCGCCCTGCCGCTGCCAGGTCCTATTGCGGTCCGGAACATCAGATTGAATTCATATGCGTCACCAAGATCCCCGCCACATTCCGGGCATTTGATGTCATTGTCCTTTATAAGTATGTCCAGTTCGGTGTTGCTCAGCGCATCTGCGACATCTATCATATTGTCTACGAGATGGTCTGCCCTGAATGCCTCGCCACATTTTCTGCATTCGCAGAGCGGATCGGAAAAACCGCTTACATGACCTGATGCTACAAAGACCTCTTCTATACCAATTGTAGGGGTTTCGATCTCCATGAATCCTTCATGGATGATGTATAATTCCCGCCATATATGCTCGATCCTGCGCTTTAGTGTACTGCCAAGCGGACCGTAATCGTAAAATCCTGCGGCTCCGCCATATAGTTCAAATGAGTTCCACAAAAAACCGCGCCGTTTTGCCAGTTCGATAACTTTCTCATATTTATCCATTATAGCCCCTCATAAGTTGAATGATTGATGATTGGAGTGATACATCACGATATTTCCATCACATTTAATTGTATCGGGACACTCGCAGAGTATTTTGGTTGGAATGCGTTGGGTGAGAATTATTCCATGCATGTTATTTTTGTTGTCATAATTGTCCTAAATATAGCTATCATTAGTCATGGTAAAATATCTTCATCTCACTTTTCATTTTATCCGCAAAATACAGGCTCAGATATTTCATCAGGTCCGGAAGTGTTTTGATCAGAGAATCCGGTCTGTCTTTTGTGATCATGCTATCTTAATCCATGCTTTATTCATATTTTAACCCTGTCGTTTTTCATTAAGTACCAGCCTCCAATTTACCATCATTCACGCAGCTAGCACCTCATTAAATTCTCTAATGTCATATTTTCAAATTTATATAACACAGGAAAACTATTAAAACCATTACTACTATGAAAAACCAGAGTTATGAATATCCTTCTTTTCAGGATGTCACGAAACTGAAAGTACATGTACAAATCAAATGATATTCCCCGAATTCAGGATAATACTGGTTAATTATAACTAATAAATATCGAATTCGGATAAAATATGCTTGAATTGAATAATGATAATTGGTTTTGAGCCTGCTTGTTATTGTTGGATTTACTTCGACTATAAAATGTTACAAATTGTAAATTATGATTATATATATTGAAAATGGAGATGCACCATGTCCTTCCACGTAATGATAATTCCTACATTAGGCTGTCCATCCAATTGTAAATATTGCTGGAGTTCTGAGGAAAGTTCTCCGATAATGAGTATCAAGACCATTGAAGAAATAGTTAAATGGCTTCAGGATTTTCGTAAAGAACCGGTTACCTTTACCTTTCATGGCGGAGAACCGCTCCTTGCAGGCGAGGATTTTTACAGAAAAGCCCTGCCGACACTGGCTGATGGTTTGCATGAACAGGGTATCGCTTTTGCTTTGCAGACAAACCTGTGGAAAATGACTCCGGAACTTGCCCGGATACTGGCGGAATATAATATTCCGATAGGTTCCAGCCTGGATGGTCCGGAGGAACTCACTGATTACCAGAGAGGAAAAGGATATTACAAAAAGACAATGGCAGGATATGAGATTGCCATAGCCAATGGTTTAAGTGTCAATTTTATCTGCACTTTCACATCCCATTCCATAAAATTCAAGGAAGACATTTTTAAATTTTTCCTTGAGAACAGCCTGAATTTCAAATTGCATCCCGCGCTCCCGTCTTTACGCGATGACAAACCTGAAAAATGGGCACTTTCCCCGGAAAAGTATGGCGAATTGTTGGTTTATCTTCTTGACCAATATCTGGAAAACCTGAATGATATCCAGCTTCTAAATCTTGACAACTTGTGTCAGTGTTATTTCGGAGGCCGTGGTACTGTCTGTACCTTCGTGGATTGCATGGGAGACACATTTGCGGTTGGACCTGATGGAAGCATATACCCCTGTTATCGTTTCGTAGGCATGCCGAAATATATAATGGGTAATGTGTATGACCACCCGAGTATTGAAGATCTTGCCCGATCTGACGCATGGAAACTTATGCACCAGTATAAGGATTACGTTGATCAGGTATGCTCCGATTGTACTCATATTAAATATTGCAGGGGCGGATGCCCATATAATGCCATCACACCCAATGGCGGCGAAATAAAAGGCGTTGATCCTTATTGTGTTGCATACAAAATGATATTCAAAGAAATCGTTGATCGTACAAAT
>JAUVKD010000140.1 GCA_030596385.1 Methanosarcinaceae archaeon
ATCATCCGGAACAACAGGTAAGCCTACAATTGTCGGATATACAAAAAACGATATCGACCAGTGGTCATTATCTCTCGCCAGGGCTTTGATATCGATTGGTGTGGGGCGTGATGATGTTTTACAGATAAGTTATGGATACGGTCTTTTCACAGGCGGTCTTGGAATGCATTATGGTGCAGAAGAGGTGGGTTCTACAGTACTGCCAACAAGTGCGGGTAATACAGAAAAGCAACTTGAACTGATGCAGGACCTTGGTACAACCGTGCTTGCATGTACACCATCATATATGTTGTTTATGAGCGAGGCTGCAAAGCAGGAAGGCATCAGCATCAAAAACGATACAAAGTTACGCATAGGTGTCCTTGGTGCTGAACCCTGGTCAGAGGAAATGCGTGCAAGAATTGAAGAGTCAAACGGCATCAAAGCCTATGATATATTCGGGACGTCCGAACTTAGCGGACCGCTATTCACAGAATGTACATTCCAGAACGGGATACACATCTGGGCAGACCAGTTCTTAATCGAGATCATTGATCCTGTGACTGGTGAGCAATTGCCTGATGGTGAACAGGGTGAATTGGTTATTACAACACTTGTAAAAGAGGCACTGCCACTTATCAGGTACAAGATAGGCGACCTTACTGTCAAAACAAGTGAAATATGCAAGTGTGGACGCACACATCCACGTATCATGCGTGTTCTGGGACGTGTTGATGATATGTTGATCATAAGGGGCATTAATGTGTTCCCAGGTCAGATCGAATCGGTTCTTATGAAAATACCGGAAGTCGGGGAACATTTTATGATCATTGTGGATCGTGTGAATGAACTGGATACAATGAAAGTTCAGATCGAGATGACTGATGAAGCATTTAGCGATAAGGTAAATGACATCATGTTACTTGAGAAAAAGGTGGCATCTTCTCTTAAAAGCGTGTTGAACCTTGCCGTAAAGGTAGAACTGGTCGAGAATGGCTCCCTGCCAAGGTCAATGGGCAAATCAAAGAAGGTAATTGACAATCGAAAAATATAATTATATTGAATTTAAATTCAAAATGAATTCAAAATCAGATTCAAAATCAGATTCAAAATAAATTCAAGCACAATTAATTGATAAATGATAGGGGTATTTGAATGAAAGATAAGATTATAAAACAAATTTCATTGTTCTCGGAAAATAAATCTGGCAAACTTGCCAGTATTGCCGCCAATCTTAAAAGTGCAGATGTGAATATACGTGCATTCACGATTGCAGAAGCAGGCGATTTTGGAATTGTGCGGATGGTTGTTGACAAGCCTGATGTGGCTCATAGTGTACTTCATGACGCTGGTTTTACAGTGTCTGAAACAAGTGTGCTCGGAATTGAGATGGAAGATGTGCCTGGCAGTTTATCGAATATTGCCGATGTTTTGGATGATTACAATATTAATATCGATTATGCATACGCTTTTGTTACAAAAACAGATAAAGCAATGTTAATTGTGCGGGTTGATGATATTAAATCAGCTTTGAAAGTTTTGTCCAATGCAAATATTAATCTCATTGATATGAGTGATATTGAAGTAATTTAAATTTTTCCGGACTTTTAAGATATGACATGTTTGTTTAGCTGGTTTCTATAAAATCCCGATGGACAGCCCACACTGCAATACCCCGCACAGCAATACCGCCGCAGGCGGCGGATTCCAAACATTATAAAATATACACATACACATCGAGCGGACAAAATATAACACTTTTAATTACATTGGTGCGTAAAAACGCTATGCTGCGTTGCCCACATTTATTCTATAAGTTGAAATGCTGCAAAAATGTTATCGTTCGCGCCAGTAATTTGAGAATGCGAAGCCTTCGGAGGATTGCTTCGACGTCAAAAATCACTAATCAAATACTAAGGAACAAATTGAATGAATAAATTTAGAATTCCAAATATTATAAGTCTCATGGATGCCGGCGAACCCGTTTGTGTGACCTTTGATAAGTGCACAGATGCTGAGTCATCCGACCTGCTGTACTGTGAGATTATCCAGAAAGCGCGGCACGGCAAGCGTTACCATGTATCAGCACAGGGCTGCCCTGTAGGTGCGTATGTGCTTGGTGTATCTGATGATGCGCCTCATGATTATTACCTGGGATCGGGCAGGTATGCTAATATACGGGCAGCCCAGCGCGCATCCGCCTCACTTCCGAAAATAATAATACCGTATCGATCAATACGGATCGAGCCGCTGTCAGTGACTGAAGGGACATTTGATGTGCTCATACTGTATGTAACACCTGAACGAGCCATGCGCATCGTGCAGGCACATTCATACAAAAGCGGCGCGCGGGTTGTGATAGATACGCTTGGTGCAGCATCGGTGTGCGGAGATTGTACGGCATTGGCTCTTGAGAAGGGACTTGGTTTGTCTTTTGGTTGCAAAGGGTCACGCAAGCACAGTGGCTATGGGGATAATGAAATACCGCTTGGTATTGGGTTTGATATGGTTTGTAAGATCGAAGAAAGGCTGGGCCGGATACCCGAAACGCGGGATTAGTTGACCACGGGAGGCGCATCCCATATGTTTTCGATAATCCCGGATTAACTCAAAATTCGGTGTTTGGCAGGGAATTTGATGCAATTAAAGCAAATCCGCAAGTGATCTTATTTTAACATATCCTTGCGCAGGTTTATCATTCTTCAACCTGAATAAATTGACAATTTTCCCATCGATCTTCTTTCTGGTATAATAGATCTCCCCGCCTTTGTTTACAAATTCTTCCATGACATCCTCATACTGTATTCGTTCAGGATCAGATAGTTCAATGACACTCTCTGCATTTCTCAGCCAGTTATATACCTTAAGAAGTGTTACATTCCGTACCCGCTTTAACTCTTCTGTACCTGCAATATCATCTACGTAGAGAGTTCTTTTAAGTTCCGGCGACCAGCCTGCCATCTTCTCTTCAAGATCTATAAAATAAATTGGAATTTCCTCACCTTCACATGGTCTTGGAAAGTATACGGTCAGGTGGTCATAAGTTCTTCCAGATCCGTCACCTTCTTGAATTATATTCATGTGCTGCTCCGAAACGTCGTGATCCGTATGCTTTCTTGATTCTCATACCCATGATCAATCCTATAAAAAGACCGCTAAGGTGTGCAGTGTGAGCGATCATATCAGGTGAACCCAGTTCTATAAAATCCAGAAATGCAAAAAGTACAAGTGCGTATTTGATCCTCATTGGTATGATTACTACATACACTTGCATCTCAGGTACTAAAACTGCCATGCATGCGAACACGCCGTATATTGCACCACTTGCTCCTATCATCGGATATGAGCCGGTTAATGTGTATCCGATTGCTGCAACTATGCCTGATATGAAGAAAATATTCAAAAACATGCGGTTTCCTACACGTCTTTCAAGTTCCCTTCCAAAGAAGAACAATACAAGCATGTTAATGAACAGGTGTCCGAAACTGCCGTGTAAGAAAATATGGGTAATAAGTGTCCATGGCTTTACCATAAGGATCGGAGGATATAACTGGAAGAATTCAACATAGCCATCTATCATGGACTCAAGGAAAAATGAAACTATGCAAACATAAATAATTAACATCGAAGGACTTGTGTATATTGAGCGTTTAATCCTATTAAATATCCCGACCGCAGCACCTTTTGCCGCATTTTGTGCCGTTTTTTTTAGCATATCTTTGACAAATTTGTCAACGTCCACATCTTGCTGATACGTACTTCCATATGTACCGGGATTGTCATCTCTTGCAGTTTCATCAAAACCTGCACATCCATGCTGCTCAGGGAGCCTGTGGTCTGCACAATATGTTTTACCGCAGTACCTACACTTATATGGCATGGCTTCCCGTTTACCGCATATCCAGCATTCGTTGGTCAAATTTTCCTCCGGAATATTTAACAGACTGCATTAGATAAAATGGTTTCTAACTTGACATAGGTTCCTGATGTTTCGATTCCACATAAACGGGTCATTACTTTTATACTTGGCAGGAGGTGAAATTTGAGATACTCAATGCCTTATGCACTCTATTTTGCCCCCAGTTTTTTTCTTCTCGCAAGAAGACCATATTCTAATCGCTGCAAAACATAATAAAACTCTTAACCGGTAAACAATGAAATCCATTTCATCCCTGCAAATATTACTTGCACAAACCGGGCTATAAGCTAATGGCACTACCTTAAGCAGATGTTCCACCTCCACGTAATTCGTTACGAGCTTCTTCTCGGGGTTTAGTGAGCAACGGATAAGGTTTACGCCGCCGTTTGACAGCACGCGGCTCACTACGTCCAGATCGATTTCCCACA
>JAUVKD010000059.1 GCA_030596385.1 Methanosarcinaceae archaeon
AATTACTTGAAATCGATAGGGGTCAAGGCGGTGTAGAACACATTTTTAAAAGGACACGGTTTACCGATAGCGATTATATTTCATAGTGGCGAGATGGGTTGTAAAGTTTAATTTGTGGATTTTGTGACATTTAGGTTGGCAGCATATATTAAATCTCCGAAAGTCATGATATAATGAATCATATGACATAACTTGTAAGATACGAAATTCAAATCCTGCAATTCACAAAACACGTTCCATTGTGTCAAGTGCCCGCTCTATATCGGACATCGATGTAGCATATGATAATCGTATGTAACCATCTCCTCTGTCTCCAAATGCCGTACCAGGAACAACGATTACGCCATTTGAGATTAACTTTGAAGCCACATCAGCCGAATCCGGCACTTCAGGAAATGCATAGAACGCACCTTTTGGAAGGGCACATTTTAAACCCATCGTATTCAAACCTTTGACTAAGACATCGCGCCTTTTCCGGAACTCATCACGCATGGCAATTACCGGTTCCATCGATCCCGAGATAGCTGCAAACGCCGCTTTCTGTGCTATCGAATTTGCACATGCCTGGACGTACTGATGAATTTTTAACATCTGTTCCGTATAATCACTTTTTGCTGCGACATATCCAAGCCTCCAGCCTGTCATCGAATATGTTTTTGAAGTGGCATTCACTGTAATAACATTATCCGAATACTTTGCAGGGCTCACATGCTCTCCCTCATAGATGAAATGTTCATACACCTCATCCGAGATTATCGTGATATTGTGATCATCCGCAATATCCGCAAATGCTTTTATGTCATCCTTTGTTTGTACTCCACCAGTGGGATTTGAAGGAGAATTAACAATAAGCGCTTTGGTCTTTGGAGTTATTCGCTCGATCACATCCTCCGGGCGCATTGTTAGATCCTTTCCAAGTGGCACATCAACAACACGACCACCCATAATACTAGTTAAGGCATTGTAAGATACAAAACCGGGGTTTGCGATAAGCACCTCATCGCCCGGATTGACAAGTGAAGCAATCGCAATCTCAAGTGCCTCGGATGCGCCTGATGTTACAATGATCTCGTCAGGAGAAACATCAAAATCATTATCCTCCTTAAATTTATGGCTTAGTGCCTCACGAAGTTCAATAATCCCTAAACCAGGGGTATATCCCGTAAATCCTTCATTTATAGCATCAATTGCTGCCTGTCGTATGTGAGATGGTGTGTCAAAATCAGGCTGACCAAGTCCGAGATTTATCGCATCCAAGCCTGCGGCTTCGAATATCTTGCGAATGCCGGATATATCGATATCCAAAACCCTCTGTGCAAACTTCGTGTCAACCATGATATATTCCTTATTCTAAAATTGTGTGCATGGATTGCAGGTCGGATTCGGATATGCCTACAATTGATATAAGTTCAGCAATAATAGCATCAAGGAATACGAGAGCCGTTATCTCAAATGATGTTCCAAGCGGCGTCAGGTGTGAATACTCACCGCGCATGTGCCTTTCAAGATAGCCGCCCACATCTTCCTTTGTCCTTCCCGGGATCAATGCCACGGTATCTGCCAATCCCCCGAGTGTTGAATCCCTGTTGGATGTTACGGTTACCAATGTTGATTCGATATCCTTTGCGATCTTTCCAAGATCTGCAATTGATCGTGTCTCACCTGAACCCGATATTGCAACCACAACGTCAGTGCTCTTAACAGCTGGTGTGGTAGATTCACCAACTACATAAACGCTAAATCCAATATGCATAAGCCTCATCGCAAATGCCTTGGCGACCAGGCCGGAACGTCCGGCACCCATAACAAAAATACGTTTTGCTTCCATGATATTAATGAGCATCTTCTTAACATTTTCCACTTCAATTTCATTGGCTACGCCGTGAATGTGCTTTGAGATGAGTTCCATAGAGGATAATAAATTGTTACAATCAATGCTTGATAAATCTTTCATAATGGTTGCCTCTTTGATCGATAGGTACACAGAATTTATAAAATTTTGTTATTGTCTTTAATCTATATGGTTATGTCAATCATATTTGTCTGACTTTTGATACAAATCGTAGTTTCATAAAGTAAATCCTACGTTCCCGTTAAACTATTTATCTTTTCCTTCATCTTTATATTTGACCTGTTTAATTTTCCATCCATCGATATTACTAAGTTTATCGTATAGCAGTATAATGTCAGTATCATTACCGATCCAGTATATATCAATGTTAATGTTTTTGTTCTTAAGATTTTTGCTGATCGATTCAGCGAGATGGAAAAGCGCGGTCTTGCTGCTGAACGGAACATTGAATGTTGTCCTGTATCCATCATTCGTTCTCGCATAGGATACAAGTACATACTCATGACTCTCATAATCAGTAATTTCTTCAAAAGGACAAACAATATCACATTCATGTACTGATGATGCATCTACAATGGAAATGCCAATTAAGACCTGTCCGATAACAACATCAGACACCTGGCGGCCAAACCAAATTTTGATCTTACCATGTGTGCACAATACATTAACATCGTCTTGTCCCATCGCAAAAGATGATAGTGATTGTGGATTGGAAAGGATCTTTTCAATTTCTTCTATGTTTCCCATTAAATATCACACAACTACTTGTTTGCGAAAACAAGTGCACTTATCAGGTCACGATCTTTCTTAAGCGTTTTTAATTGTTTGGCGGGTCCAATAACTGTAAGTCTTGTCCGGATCGTATTCTTTTTAAACAGTTTTCCAAGCAATGAATTGTCAATTTTAAAAGGGTAACTCTCCATTTCAATACCTGTGAAATCACCAGGATCTATCTGTGACATTGTTATTTCAATAAGATTTGCTTCTTCTTCAGGTGTCAATCCACTCTCAAGAACGAGTATTTTGCCACTTTTTACTTCATCAATGATGAACCTGACTTTTTCCACTGGAGCCATTTTAGCCAGCTTATCATTTGATATCAGATCCATTTGAATACCATTCATTTAAATCACCCAAACCTTTTTGCAATTTCTCCATAGAAGGTATCTATATTTTTGCCTTCCAATGCCGATATTGCAACCATTGGATGCTGTGGGAATGCATCCTTTATATTTTTTGGAGATGAATCTTCAAGATCTACCTTGTTGGCTGCAATTAATAGCGGCAAACGACGTGCCTCCATATTTCCGATGACTGTTACATTGACCTGGGTAAATGGATCTTCTGTTGCATCCATTACAAGAATCACACCGTCAAGATTTTCAAGCCACTTCACAGCTTCGATAACACCTTCAGTTGCTTCTTTTGCCCTGCGTTTTGCTTCGTTTTCTTCCAACCCCTCCGACATGAAGTCCTGAAAATCGATCTTTGTAGCAAGTCCCGGGGTATCAACGATGTCCAGAGTAATGGAATTACCGTTCGTCTTGATAGTAATACCTTCTCGTCGTCTTGCGCGTCTGGTTTCGTGTGCTACATGTGAAACCGAACCCATGGCATCTCCCGTCCAGTCTCTCAGTATCCTGTTAGCAAGGGTTGTTTTTCCAGCATTTGGCGGTCCGTAAATACCGATGCGTGCATTCTTTTTATTGAATAGTTTTTTGAAAAACCCTTTGAAATTATTTCTGAATGATTGTATTATTCCCATGTATTTTCTCCGTTGGAATTGTGAAATTGAAATAATAATTGTTAATTTTGATTATATTTTAATGAATAATTATAATATTATGCTAAAATTATGCCAGTCCACAAAGTCGAACGCCCTGTACAGAATACAAGGTCACCAAGTTAATCTGAATTCAGCAAATATTTTATTAATGCTCTTAGTTATTATGTCAAATAAATCCTGCTATTCTATTACCTTGTAGTTTAAATCATTTTCAGTTTCAACCTTTTAGAGAACTCTTATTTGCTTATCATTGCAGAATTTATTGTTATCTATTATCATGACAATTCAGTAATTAACACTTTTTGTTACAAGCGTTATTCTTAAAATACTTGCCCATTCCCCTATGTTTTGACGATAATATATCATTAATTTCTTCAATTGCCGCATCCATTAAAACCTTTAACAAACAATGATTTCACTCAATCGTGTACCACAGCATAGATGAATGTTGATATGAAGTTCATATGATTTGCTATATTGTGGATGTGTGAAATTATTAATTATTAATTGCATCTTATAAATCAGGACTTATAAATTTTAAACTATTAAAAAATGCTGTTTTTGATAATCAACAAATCAATTTTTTGACGCTACAGTACAGGCAATAACACTCTGACAAAACTTTAAATTACACTCACATTTGTGTAAAAATGTTAGATGTAATTTACAATAAATGTGCAGGTACCAACTATGTATTTATGAGGGATTGACGCTGATACCTGCATTTATCAAATGATTGTATGCCTTAAAGTGTTAGCGGTAATACATATTTTGAGCACAATTTAAGTCCGGAAATAAATAAGTCCTTGAAAATGATTATTAATTAAATTTGAATAGTCCCGGGCGGATTCGAACCACCGTCGCAGGCTCCAAAGGCCTGCAGGATTGACCGCTACCCTACGGGACTGCAATATTTTAGCAAAATACAGGCATACTAATACTTATTTCTTGTGCAAAGCCAAAAGCCAATCTATCATTTCTGAATGATCAGCGTCAAAATATCCCTGTCATACAATAAATGGTCGAGTCCGGCTCTTTGTCCCGGGTGTTTTGCAGATTTACCCCAGATTTGTGAATAACGGAACTTTTTCCTGAAATCACGATGCAATTTATCGCAGATATCACCTACAGTCGTACCATTCACAACTATCATAGGTTCATCCATATCAGCCGGTTCACCCTGTGGTTTCATGTATATCCTTATGAAATTAAGCGTCTCAAATACCGCATCTTTCACGGCACCCAGATTTTTATCCTTATCAGCAGAGATCAAAATCGAATAAGGGAACGCATTCATAGCATCTTCAATAAAGTTTTCATCAGCCAGGTCTACCTTATTAATAACAGTGATGGAATCAACATATACCCTGTTATCAAGAACAATATCTATCAACTGGTCAACCGTAATATTCTCCCTGATAAGCACATGTGCATTGTGGATACGGTACTCGTTTAAAACCGCTGTTATCAACCTGTCAGACAAGTCAAGTTTCAGGGTCTTGCTAATGATAATACCACCACGATCCTGTTTTTTGATCATAACTTCAGGCGGTTCCTGATCCATACGTATCCCTGCGGAATAAAGTTCCTGCACCAGAACTTCATAATGATACGTCTGGAAAACATCGAGAATGAAAATCACAAGGTTGGAACTCCTGACAACAGAAATAACCTCCTTTCCACGACCCCTGCCCGATGCCGCACCCTTTACCAGACCCGGTACATCCAGTATCTGTATGGTCGCACCTTTATATTCAAGAACGCCCGGAATCACATCAAGTGTCGTGAAATCATAAGCTCCCACTTCGGAATTCGCACCTGTAAGTTTGTTCAGTAACGTTGACTTTCCAACAGAAGGAAATCCCACAAGAGCCACTGTCGCATCGCCTGATTTCCTGACCGAATACCCATCACCTCCTGATTTGGAGGAAGCAATCTTCTCAACCTCATCCCGAAGGCGTGCAAGTTTTGCTTTCAGTTTACCGATATGATGGGAAGTAGCCTTGTTGTAAGGCGTCTTGCGAATCTCATCTTCAACGTCTTTAATATTGTCCTGTATACCCATTTGCACATAACACAACTTTAAGGGTAAAAAGATTATCCCGAGTGATTGATTAATTGTATTATTATATATATTGTGGTATAAAAAGAAACAATGAATAATTCCGATGTTACAAATATCCAAAACTATATGACCATTTCATATCATCTATAGTTCATGACCCTTGAACCGATCCACATAAAAGCAATATCTAACCTTGCGCACCGGATCGATCTTTGCAGGGATAATAATGATCAAAAGACCGCTTCCGACCTTTTCAACATGCTCCTTGAATTGAAATATGATGGTGAAGTGGTACTAAGATCGATAGGGAAATTGAGGCGTTCAAAGGTAAATGTAGACTTGATGTCACTATCAAGTGATCCATTCAGGATAACGTATTCCTGCGACAGCGGAAGTACAAATCCAATTCCTTTTGATAGCGGACTGTTTGTGGACTTCTGCCATTGTGCACTTGCGTCCACGCCAACAGACCTTGATCTCCACAGGCGAAGAACGATAGTGT
>JAUVKD010000205.1 GCA_030596385.1 Methanosarcinaceae archaeon
ATCTTTGTCCCCACTCTTCCAATTAAATGGAAATAAGTGTCCTTAATATGATTTATTCACAATCATCAATAATTAAGAATAAAAAGAATACTCAGAACAACAATATATACTTTTGCATCGTAAATTGGCATATTCCCTATTGAGAAAAGTGAGGTTTAAGGAGGATTCATAATTACCACAAGTGACAATTCAGAAGATAACACTGGTTCAAAAGGATTCAAAGAATTGTCCAAGAAATATGGAAATGAGTACTGGCAACATCATATTTATCTGACATAAAAGCATTCAGTTGGATTACATAAAAACGTCAATTTTTTATGGGCCTGTAGTGTAGTGGATATCACTTTAGCCTCCGGAGCTTAGAACCCGGGTTCGATTCCCGGCAGGCCCGTCCGGACATTTATAACTAAAGACCAAACGTATCTATTTAGCTGGTTTTATTCAAATTTGGTATCATGCAATATGATGTAGTTATTGTGGGCGCAGGCCCGGTGGGTGCTACTGCTGCACGGTATGCAGCATTAAATGGCGCAAGTGTATTGCTTATCGAAGAGCATTCATCAGTTGGTTCACCGGTAGAGTGTACAGGTTTACTTAGCACACGTGCAATATCGGAATGTGATGTTAAACCCACGAATGATTTTGTGTTAAATTCTGTGAAAGGTGCACACATTTATTCACCAAATGGGATATGCCTTCCGATTGATGGTGGAAAGACTAAAGCATATGTGGTTTCCAGAAAAATATTTGACCGTAAACTTGTTGATATGGCAGTTGACGCCGGAGTAGATGTTTCAATTAAAACCCGCGCAGTCGGGCTAAACAGGAACGATGGGCGACAGGAACTATCAGTATTACAAAACGGGGTTCCGAAAATAATTAGTGCAAATGTTATTATTGGTGCAGACGGAGTGCGCAGTAATGTGGCACGAATGGCTGGTCTTGGGCAGGTGCGAATGGTGTTATCAGGAATCCAGATAGAAGCCAAATATTCTTCAAATAACGCAGATTTTGTAGAGTTATTCATGGGCTCACAAGCCCCGGGTTTTTTTGCATGGACCGTGCCTTTAAATGAGAAAGTATCCCGTATCGGACTTGCTGTTTCGACAGGTAACAAAATGCATGCAGTGCAATATTTGAATGATTTGCTGAATTCAGGCAAAGGAGTTGCTAAGCGATATGGCGGCGGCATACTTGATCTTGTTTATGGCGGCATCCCGCTTGGACCTCTTGAAAAGACTGTCGCTGATGGAGTGCTTATAGCAGGCGATGCGGCAGGTCAGGTAAAACCAACCTCTGGCGGAGGAATATATACCGGTGCAGTCTGTGCAAAGATTGCAGGTGAAGTTGCTGCATCAGCTGCTATCGAGAAAAACACATCTGAAGATCGTTTGAATGAATATGAGAAAAGATGGCGTGCAAAACTTGGGCGGGAACTCAATATCGGTATGAAAATACATGAATTTATGGGTGGGCTAAGTGACAATGAACTTGATGAACTACTGGATTCTATAAACACTCCTATTATTTTAGACCTTATTACGGAATACGGGGATATGGATCACCCATCAATATTGATCAAAAAACTACTATCGCCAACTAATTCATGGCAGATGGTTAATGTGTTGCGGGCATTTGCAAAAGTTTTATTGTGATTATTTTCAACAGTGTTGTGATTTTTTTAGTGATATAGTGATTTTTTAATAGATACTCACACCTTTTACACTTTTTAGCGTTAAAATAGTATCCACAAGGTTTCCAGGGATCTTTGAATCTGTTATTATTGTGAGTTTCGGTTCATCTGTAAAATAAGGATCATCCGAAACCGCCTGTCGAATACTGATATTGTTGTCAGAGATCAACCTGGTGACATCTGTTAAAATTCCGGCACTTGCCGCATCACCCGGTGTAATTATAACCACGCCAAGTCCAAGCAGTGGTGCTACATCGCGCAGGAATGTTATTGAACGTACATTTTGGAATATCTTTCTTAACAATTCATCCGAAAGTATCGTATCTGTGGTTGAATCAACGATCCGCCTGTCTACACCAGCTTCCTTTGCAAGTTGTGTATGGGCGATCTCAATATTACCTGAAACAACCTTGCCGTTATCATTTACTTGAAAACCACGCTCAAAAAGAATCTTTAATATCTTTTCTTGTGCAGGATGTTTTTCAAATTTTTTGAGTACTTTATTCCACATGAAAATAAAGATGTACCTCAAGTTATAAAGATATTTTTCGAGAAAATCATCACTGCGGTTCATTGCGTTAATATAGGTTTGGATATCATCTGCAAGCATCAACAAACTGCTCCCCCACTCGCTTCTCCTAAAAATCGATTGAAGCACGAGTTATGCTCCAATTTGTATCACTACCCCCCGGTTGTGTGATGGGAGACTTTACCACTTACCTATTTCGACATACAATTTACGGTATATTCTGGCAAACATTTATAATTATATGTGCATGTTCGGCGATGTCCCATAGATTACTGATATAGGCTTAAAAAATACGAATTGGAATCAAGCGGAATTGAGTTATTGACATGTTGCCGATATTTTAAATTGACATATGCTGATGGCAAGAAATACAAAACCGTTTGCTCCACAACCAATTTTATATATTTGGTGGGTCAGTGGCATGGGAAATCGCCGCCTGCGACGGTCGCCATATCTTTTTTAACCCCTTTCACTCGCACTTTCTTATATCTCCCAAACTCCGAATCAATAAGCAACTCCCCGTTAAACACCGCACCTTCCTTACAACCTCTCAACAATGCGGGTCCATGTACCTCACCAATCACAGGAAGCCCCATTCTGGCTTCGTCTGCTGATAGAGATGACCTTTTTCTGTATCCTCTTCAAAAAGCAGGGTAAAATGCATATTCGGATTATC
>JAUVKD010000091.1 GCA_030596385.1 Methanosarcinaceae archaeon
AAAACGAGTGTTCTTTGATGGAATTATAAATCTTGAGATGACATTGCCTGACCATCTTCAACTACGGGGTTACTTGCACTCACTTACAAATTATCTGAAAAGCAGCAATGTGACATCCGTTTTCACTACTGAAATATCCCCAAATGGCAAAAACAGGATCATGAGCCCTGATGCATCTTTTATCATGGATTCAGTCGTAATGCTAAAACATGTAGATTCTGAAAATAAACTACGAAAATACGTTTATATATTAAAATCAAGAGGTACAAAACACGATCGCAAAATAAGAGAATATTCCATAACCGATACTGGTCTATTAATTAAAAATGACGTGTTGTTAGATGTAATATAAATAACAGGAAATCACATATTGTGAACCTGTCTTTCAACTGTGCTCCCAAGTGCAGTCAACTGGTACATTTTACCTTCTTTTATCACCAATTCTTTTTCCAGCAGGTCTTCTAATATCTTGTCAACGGAAATATGCACCATATGTGTTATTTTCGCAATTTGCTCAGTGTCAAGTTCACCTTTTGAACCAAGCAATGCCAGTATTTTTTGTCGATTATTGTTGCTTGTTACAAAACCTATTAGTTCATCCATTAATATCACTTCTCCAACTTATAAATTGTGGCTAACATACTATTACTACTTTCTCATATAAGTTGCTTCGGAATAAAAATGCTCCAAAAAGTGCCATAGCATGGAAATTTCAAGAAGTAAAGTAGATTTAAGTATGGGGAACGATTACAGTGAAATGATAAATTATTGAAAGTTATTTGACCTCGAAACAATAATTAACAATACAATAATTAAGGTCGGAAAAGAATGGAATATACAAAAGGAACGATTGGCCGGGTGTTCGTAGCAAGAGTTGATCATGGTGATGACCTGATCGCCGAACTCGAAAAACTCGCAAAATTTGAAAATATAGAATCAGCAATGTTTATCCTGCTGGGTGCTGTGAAAAAAGCAAAGCTTGTGACTGGCCCGAAAGAAAGTTCAATACCACCTGATATCATGTGGACAGAATATAATGATGTTCACGAAGTAGTGGGCATTGGTAACATATTTGCAGAGAATGGAAACCCGAAAATTCATCTTCATACTGCTGCAGGGCGTGGTGAGTGCGTAAAGGTCGGATGTATGCGCGGTGACAGTGAAACGTTTATGGTACTTGAAGTGTTTATTTTAGAGATTAACGGGATATCGGCAAGTCGTGTATTTGATAATGCCAGAGGGTTTGCACCAGTACAATTCAAAAGCAAGGAAAAACCGAGTGTCTCATCAATTTAATTGTGGAACGTAATATATGGATAAATTTTCATCAGCATTCCCATTCGTAAACTTCCAGTTAATATTTTTTCGTTGTACATAAAGTATAACTTTTTGTACTCCAAGTAGATACAACTACATAGAGCATTTTCTTGTCAGAACTTATATATATTTTCGTATAGAATTACATACAGAGGTTTCATGCAAACATTAGTGATATGTATTGATCGGGACAATGACCTTGGAGAAAAGGCAAGGGTCACAACTCCGATAATAGGGCGGGATGACAACATCAATGCTGCAGTGAAACTTGCCAGTGCCGATCCTGAAGATTCCGATACGAATACGATATTTGGCGGCATCAAGGTACATGATGACCTTCAATCAAGGGGCATCGATTCCGAGATCGTGACATTTGCCGGAGATCAAAATGTAGGGGTTATATCTGACCAGAAGATTGCCAGGCAACTTGAAGATGTGCTTGAAAAGTTTAATGTGGAAAGTGCAATATTCATATCCGATGGCGCAGAAGATGAAACACTTGTTCCTATTGTGCAATCTCGTATAAAGATCGATTCTGTTAAGCGTATTGTGGTTATGCAGAACGCAAATCTTGAGAGTACTTATTACATTTTAAAAAACGCATTCAATGATCCTAAAATATCCCAGACGTTCTTTGTACCGCTTGGACTTGCATCGGTAATTTATGCCGTTTTTTTACTGGCAAACTATCCCGAAGGTGCAGTTATTGGAATACTGGCAGCGGTTGGACTTTACATGCTCTACAGAGGCTTTGGGCTTGATGATACATTTGCCATGCTCGGGGAAAATATGAAAATGTCTTTCTATGCGGGCAAAATGACATTTATTACCTATTCAGCTGCGGTACTAGTTGGAATGATTGCAACGGTTCAAGGTGCAGTGACATTGTGGGCATATTACATTAATGGAGGTATCTGGTACTATGGAATCCTTACATTGGTGACTATTTTCATAAACACATCGGTCTGGTGGTATGTTGCAGCCGCACTTATTGCAAACTTTGGCAGGTTGCTGGATCTTCGCATAAGCGGAAAACCGATTATTTCCCACACGCCTCCTGCATTTTTTGTAATATCCCTGGGTCTGCTATTTTGGGGTGCAAGCGCTTATCTATTATCGATCAGTTTGATTGTAGATAATGCAGGAGTTCCTGACGTTAGTATTCAATATTTTGTATATTCAGTAGTGGTTGCTGTAATTTTTGCACTTGTCGGGGTCAAGGTATCAATCGGTACCAGAGATGTAAAGGTAAAGAATACAGGACAAAACAAAAAATAAAAGGTTGATATGTTTCCTGATATGAATTCTAATATAGCGGCTGTGATTTTTGCCGGTGTCGGTTTTACAACTGCAAAAGATTGCCATCGCCAAATAATCCGTACTCCATATGGTAATGTAGCGGTATATTTAACCCGGATGAACGGGAACGATGTTGCCATCATACCAAGACACACAGGTTCAGAAGAGCACACACCTCCGCACATGATCAACTATCGTGCCAACATCCGGGCTGTGTGTGAACTTGGGGCAAAGCGCATAATTTCAACAAATTCGGTAGGTACAATGAAAGATCATTCCATAGGAAGTTTTGTTCTACTTGATGATTTTGTAGATCTTACTAAAAACAGGACCCAAACATTTTTTGATACTGAAACCGTGCATGTCGATATGGTAGAACCGTATTGTCCCCAGATTAAAAAATGTCTTGCAGATTCCCTTGAAAAATATGGATTTGCTTATTCAGAGGGCACGTACGTATGTACGGAAGGACCACGTTTTGAGACAAGGGCTGAAATTGCCATGATGAAACAATTTGGGGATGTGGTTGGCATGACAGGTGTGCCGGAAGTTATACTTGCAAAGGAACTGGAATTGTGCTATGCTTCTATTTGCACGGTCACAAATTATGCATGTGGTTTGGGGAATGGGAAACTGACCGTGGATGAGGTTGTTAATACACTCAATGAAGCACAGGATATGCTCTTTGGGGTGTTGTCTGATACGATATCAAGTTTGCCGGATGACAGGGATTGTAATTGCGAGGATGCGACTCAGGGTGCGAGAGTGTAAATGTTATTTTTTTGGTGTTTGTTTAGTTTATTTTGATATAATTTTTATATGGCTTATGCTAACTCATATACTATACTAAATTTTTGGATATATTTACAGGAACCGTCATGAAAGGTGTTCAAAATTGATTGAGAAAAACCTGGCAAGAACATATTATTGGTTTAAAGGGAAGATGTGAACTGAGATATCTATAAATTCCCCACCGTCAATCTACCAGTCATGGATCATTTAAGCCAATTAAAAGATACCGCAGATAAGATTACCAGTATGGAAATCCGCGGGGCGGGTCGAATCGCAAAAGCCGCAGCGTTAGCACTTCGTGATTATGTTGAAAGTCTTGAAGTTGGCTCAATCGGGGAGTTTAACCGCCATATCGAAAATGCCGCAAAACTGCTGGTAGATACCCGACCGACCGCGGTCTCACTTCCAAATGCGATCAGGCTAACAACACAATACACTTCCTCGGATGTATATGAAGCAAAAGAAGAAATAATCAATAACGCTGAACGATTCATAAGACAAGCTAATGATGCACTCCGGAAGATCGGGGAGATCGGTGCGAGGCGCATTAGTGATGGAGATGTGATTATGACACACTGCAATTCCAATGCAGCGCTTTTTGTCATAACAACTGCTTTTGAGCAGGGTAAAGATATTTCAGTCATTGCTACTGAAACACGACCACGGCGACAGGGGCTGTTGACAAGCAAACACCTTCTTGACTACGGGATCCCTACTACACTTATTGTAGATTCTGCCATGAGATATTGCATGAAAAAAGTTGATACTGTTATCGTAGGTGCAGATGCTATTGCTGTAAATGGTGCACTTGTCAATAAGATCGGAACATCACAGCTCGCACTTGCAGCACACGAGGCGCGGACAAACTTCCTGACCGCAGCCGAGACATATAAGTTCAGTCCGAATACCATTCACGGGGAATTCATCGAGATCGAGCAACGATCAATTGATGAGGTTCTTGATAGGGAGACTCTTGCAGATTTGCCCGAATTGAATGTCTTAAACCCTGCTTTTGACATTACGCCACCTAAATACATAGATCTCATAATTACAGATGTCGGCGCTGTGCCGCCGGGAATGGCTTACACTATAATTAAGGACCATCTTGGATGGGAAGTTAGCGAAATTGTGTGAAAACATGTAGAAATAGATTTATTGTATTTGTATAGCTGGTTTTTACAAATTATGATTTGTCGATGTCGATCCAAAATTGCCAGTCCCCACATAACAATACCTCCGCAGGTGGCGTATTTCCACATCACTAACACAAATAATATGAATATTTTAGCAGCAAATCGAATTTGTGAAAATGTACACACATTATTCTGTATATCATCGAAGATTTGTAAATATTCAGCTATCCTGATACAGGATTAAGATGGCAAAAATCCGCTTCTTTGTGTATATCTTATAACATTTGTTGGTTTTTAATACTGAATTACTGTCCATCGATTTTAAAGATATTCAACTATCTTATGCTGTTATCTATTTGAAGAATATTCAATCTACCGATAACGTTTATGTATGGCTGAATAGTTTCGAAGATTTTATAGTTGTATTTTTTGTATATGCATATGTTACATAAGTCAGGGTAATCCGGACAATAGCGATTTTTCCTGAAATGATTGAAATGAACCGCCGCCTGCGGCGGGTTGAATCTGAACCAAAAATAGCTGAACAAATACGATTTATTTACTTATTCACCAACAATCTGTACAATCAATTTTCGGGATCGTGGCCGATTATCCAGATCGATGCAAATGACCTGCTGCCATGTTCCAAGTGCGATTGCACCATTGATTATAGGGAATGTTTCACTCTGGCCTAGCAGGGATGCGCGCACATGTGAATGACCATTACCATCATGCCAGCGCTCATTATGATGATATACCATATCCTGCGGAGCGATCCTCTCAAGTGCCTGCGTCAGGTCAAAGACCAATCCGGGTTC
>JAUVKD010000030.1 GCA_030596385.1 Methanosarcinaceae archaeon
ACCCCTATACAGGAAATACTGTAAGTGTCGGTGATGTGCAGGTCACAGAATGCGAAGGCATACTATCCGGAGTTGGTACAACCCGGATAACAGGTGAGAATAAATTCTCTCTTGGTTACGGACTGGTATTCGGACATAATGAAAAAAAGGCAATCTCAATGTCAATACTTGACGGAACACTGGAAGTATCCGAACCGGGATCACCTGCCGAGGATCAGGAGTTTGTTTTGTATCACATAGATGGTATTGATGCAATGGGATTTGTGGAGCACTTGAAACTACCGCACTATGTCACATTCCAGTCAGGTCTGGACCGGCTGCGGGCAGTACAAAATGAGGTGGAAGATGACTGATAAACCTACACTGGCAAAAACCGATCGCATAATTGAGAAAGGGTACAATTTCGCGTTTCTCGATGAATTCACTAAAAGGGAGATCAGGCGAAAAATACTCAAAGCGGTTGCAATTCCAGGCTATCAGGTACCTTTCGGATCAAGAGAAATGCCGCTTGCGAAGGGATGGGGGACCGGTGGTATACAAATCACGCTCTCGATAATCGGAGATACGGATATTTTGAAGGTTATCGACCAGGGCAGCGATGACAGCGTCAATGCAGTGAACATCCGTAATCTTGTTGTACGTATGACAGGTGCGCAAACAACAGAAGACACTACTAAAGCCACGATCATCCAGACCAGACACCGCATACCCGAGGAGGCACTAAGAGATGAACAGATCGTTGTTTTCCAGGTGCCTTTTCCCGAACCTCTCAGGTCGATCGAACCGAGTGAACAGGTTACACGGCGAATGCATGCCCGTAAGGACTACAGCAAAATGTGGCTGCACCTGTACGAGGATATTGTCAAACACGGCCGGATCACTATCGGAGCCAGATATCCTGTAATGATAAACAGCAGGTATCTGATGGATCCCAGTCCGATCCCGAGATGGGATGTACCGCGACTCAATCAGGCACCTGTATTATATCTCTTCTGTGCGGGGAGGGAAAAGCGAATCTATGCGATTGCACCTCACACATCAGTTGAACCGCTTGAGTTTGAGGACTATGCATTCGAAGTTGAAGATTTTAGCGGGAAGATATGCGAGCGTTGCGGGAGTTCTGACACATTCTTAGACGAGATGATCGACGAGATCACAGGATCAAAAAAATATTTCTGTTCTGACACGTCTTTTTGTGATAAACGCAAAAAAGGTGGTGGAACATGAACTGCGGTGTTGGAGAAGGAGAAGGAAAAAGAACCGGAAGGAAAAAAGGGCGGGAGATGGAGATGAAGATGACAATAGGGATGGGGGAGCATGATACGGGCCAGGCGCTCAAAGTATCAGGCCTGACCAGGATCTATGGGAGCTCGTGTCCGGATTGTATCAGGATGACAGGACCTGATCATGGTACCAATATTTGCAGGGTTTGCGGCTCGGTTGTTGCATGTGCAGACATCTCATTTGATGTGATGCCGGGTGAGATACTGGGAATAGTTGGCGAGAGCGGCTCGGGTAAGAGTACGATCGTCCGCTGCTTATATTTTGATATGGAACCGACCTGCGGGGAGGCATACCTCCGTTGCTACGGTAAAGGAAATATCTTTCAGGTAAGTTCACAGGAAAAACAGATCATCAGGAACCTGTACACAGGCATGGTTTATCAGAACCCGCAATTGGGCCTGAAATTCGATATCACCTCCGGAGGCAATATCGCAGAGAAGTTACTTGCTGCTAACTGGCGCAATGTCGGGCGTATCCGGGAACGTGCAGGTGAACTGCTTGAACGCACAGAGATCCCACTTGCACGTATGGATGATTATCCGCGAAATTTCAGCGGCGGCATGCAGCAGCGGGTCCAGATCGCAAAGGCGCTGGCAAATGATCCGGATGTACTGCTGCTGGATGAACTTACTACAGGACTTGATGTTTCGGTGCAGGCACGGATCCTTGACCTGATAAAGGACATCAGGAGAAACACAGAAGCTGCGATGGTACTTATCACACACGATCTCGGGGTGATCAGACTTTTAGCAGAGCGTACGATCGTATTGAAAAACGGGCGTATCGTAGAGGCGGGACTTACTGACCAGATACTGGAGGATCCCCAGCACGAATACACCCAGCTGCTGGTTAATTCGGTTCTATGAAGATAAATATCCGGAGAATGATCAATCAATGAATACTAATTTGGAAAAAAATAGGTTTGAGCATGAACAGCCCGGGAATAATCACCTGGAGATCTGCAATTTAAACAAAACATTTACCGTACACGTATCCGGCGGAAAACAGATAATGGGATTTGAGGATGTAAGTTTTAATGTGAAGCGCGGTGAGTTTTTGGCAATTATCGGAGGCAGCGGCTCGGGTAAATCCTCTCTTTTGAAATGCATATACAGGACATACATCCCTGACAGCGGATTGATCCTCTATCACCCGGGTCCGGAATATCAACCTACCGACCTGACCGCAGCAACGGATCACATGATCCTTAATATGCGAAGATCTGAGATCGGTTACGTATCCCAGTTATTGTATGCAGTTCCAAGGGTCACTGCACTGGATGTTATAGCAGAACCACTGCTTATGCGCGGAATGGATCAGGCAGGTGCAAGAGATATTGCAGCAAATTATCTTGCCCGTCTTTGCATTCCTGAAGATCTGTGGGATGCATATCCGTCCACTTTCAGCGGCGGTGAACGGCAGCGTGTGAATATAGCAAGAGCACTGGTTGCATCTTCGAACATGCTGTTATTGGATGAACCAACATCTGCGCTGGATCCGGCGTCAACCGCGATTGTGGTCGAAATGCTCAGGGAGGTAAAACTCAAGACCACGATGATCGGTATATTCCATGATCTGTCTGTGGTACGGGAGGTGGCTGACCGGGTTATTGTTATGAAGAACAACCGGATGATCAAAACCGGAACACCCGGGGAGATTCTTGGAAGTAGTACAGGTGATTGATTTGGAATTAAGTATTATCAACGGACAGATCATAACACCGGATGGTGTTATTGAAAACGGGTGCCTGGAGATTAAAGATAGAAGGATCACAGGTATCAGGGATAAATTATCAGGTACATCCGATACATCCGATACATCCGGTAATGTGATCGATGCGGATGGCGGGTATGTGATGCCAGGTATTATCGATATTCATGGTGATGATCTTGAAACAGCTATCTCACCACGCCCCTCATCACGATTCCCCATAGATTTTGCACTGATGCAGCTTGACAGGTGCAATGCAGTATGCGGCATTACAACGAAATTGCATGCGATCGCATATTTTGAGGATGAACTAAAAGGGCGTCATGTGGGTCTTTCAAAAGAGATTGCAAAAACGATCGTACACAACAAGAGCGGGTTACTGACCAAGCATTTATTGCATGTAAGATGCGAGATCAGCGCTGACCTTGAAGATGTGCTTGAGGTGATCGAAAGTCCGCTTGTTAAACTTGTTTCATTAATGGATCATACCCCCGGACAGGGACAGTTTTCAGATCCGAAACAATATCGCGAGTATCATAAGAGAATATACGGTTTAACTGATACGGAGATCGATGAGATAATCAGTAAAAAATCAGGTTATGCAGACACAAAGATGCGGAACATGCGGGAAATTGTCAGGAAAGCACAGGGGAGAGGAATAGCGATCGCATCGCATGATGACGATAGTTCGCAGAAGGTGGAACTGGTATGCAGCATAGGCGCGCGCATTTCTGAGTTCCCGGTAACATTAAACGCAGCAAACAGGAGTCGTGAACTTGGCATGACTGTCTGTATGGGTGCCCCGAATCTTGTGCTTGGAGGGTCAACATCAGGCAATCTCAGTTCCATTCAGGCAGTGACTGCAGGTCTGGTCGATGTACTGTGCTCGGATTACAGTCCGGCTTCTATGCTTTATTCTCCCTTTATCCTGTGGAGACAGGGAATGATGACCCTGCCTGATGCGGTGAAAATGGTTACTCTCAATCCGGCGAAGGCCGTGGGTATGGATAATATGATCGGGTCGATCGAGGTCGGAAAACGTGCCGATATACTGGTTGTGACCGAACATGCGGGTATTCCTGTAGTAACCCGTATGATAGTCAACGGCAAGGTCATTTATGCAGGAGGTGGTGCAGTATGACCAGAATAGGTGGTGCACTGGATCTTCGTTTCGGGAAAAATACACTCCAGTTCCTGGATTTTTTGCATTCCAACGGATTTGACCATATCGAGATCAAGAAGGATAACGATTATGTTTATGGAGAAATTGAACCTGCCAGACTGGAAAGGATGCTTTCGAAATACGATATTACGATCTCATACCATGCTCCGCACAATGAATTTAATATTGCCAGTGTGAATGAAAAGGTCAGGATGTCCTGTGTGTCCCAGATAATAGAAATGGGCGAATACCTTCAGACAGTTGGTTCCGGATGGGTGAATATACATACGGGATACGTTTCAGGGGCATACCATGAAACAGTCATTGCAAAAGCAGAAGAGAACCGGACAAGATCACTTGATGAGATAGCAGCGGTTTATGAGACACTGGATACCGGATTGTATGTTGAAAATGATAGTTTTGAGAAGAATATCATTAAATTCGGCCTGCAGCCTGAACAGATACGGGATATCTTAAACCGGTATCCGGGTTTTGGCGCGACTTTTGATATCGGTCATGCCCATCATTCGGGTATACCGCCTGTTCGTTTTACCGAACTTTTAGGAGATCGTATCAATGCTGTGCACCTGCATGATAATAATGGTGTGTCTGATGAACACCTGGCGCTTGGTAAGGGTTCTCTTGATCTTGACAGTGGATTTGCCAATGAATTAGATCGCTGCATGTCGAGTTGCAATGAACACTGCAGCACGTATGTGTTCGAGATGAAGTCATTACCCGATTTTGTTTCGAGCAAGGAATATTTTGCATTATTATGAGGCACCATGATCCGACAAAACCGTGAACGAATAATCGAGGCGCTTTTGTTTATATCAGCAGCTACAGCGGTCATTATCGTAATGTTGATCATGGTATTTCTGTTCAGAGAAGGTGCGCCGTTCCTACTTAAATACGGGATCCATAACTTCTGTTTAGGGATGGATTGGAATCCGATCGCAATAGACGGCGAGCCTTCATACGGGATATTTCCGATCATTATAGGATCGGTCTATATTGCAACCGGTTCGCTGGTTCTTGCTGTTCCGCTCGGGCTTGGCTGTGCGGTTTTTTTAGTTGAGATCGCACCTCCCGGGATACAGTCAGCTATCAGGCGTGGGATCGAACTGCTTGTCGGGATTCCTTCGGTTGTACTCGGTTTTTTCGGACTTGTACTGCTGGTGCCGTTTATCAGGGACAATGCCGGAGGATTCGGATTCAGTATCCTTGCCGGTTCTATTATACTTGCTATTATGGCGCTTCCCCATATCATCAGCATTTCAGCCGATGCGATTGCTGCGGTGCCGCAAACATATAAGCAAGCGTCTCTGGCACTTGGTGCTACCCGCTGGCATACGATCCGGAATGTTATCCTGCCGGCTGCAAGGTCGGGAATTGTTGCATCTGTTATACTTGGTATGGGAAATTCCATTGGCGAGACCATGGCAGTGTTGATGGTTACTGGAAATTCCCCGATTTTACCCGAACCGTTCTATGATGTGCTTGATCCTGTACATACCTTGACCGCAAATATCGTGATGGAAATGAACTATGCAGCTCCGGGTGACCATCAGCAGGCACTGTTTGCAACAGGCATTGTTCTTTTTGTTATGGTTGCTATTTTAAATGCTATCTCACACCATGTGTTAAAGTCCGGAATGGAGGTGGGGCGATGAGCGCAGCAGTACGCACCAGGTTGTTTTCACCGGATACTACTGACAGGGCAGCCAGTTTGCTGTTATGGGCATCAGCTGCTGTAACTGTACTTATCCTGCTGTTTATTATTGGCACGATCGTTTACCGCGGGATCGGGGTGATTGATATTTCGTTCCTGTTAGATTCGCCACGTATGAGCGGGGCGGAAGGGGGGATATTTCCTGCTATTGTCGGAACGCTTTGCCTTGTTGCGGTTGCGATATTGACCGCTGCCCCCATAGGCATAGGAGCTGCGGTATACCTTACTGAGTATGCACCTGATAATGCTGTGACTCACATCATTACATTTTGTGTGGAATGTCTTGCAGGGATCCCATCAATTGTAATAGGACTCTTCGGATACGCATTTCTTGTGGTATATCTCGGGTTCGGATTTTCGATCATATCGGGAGGATTTGCATTGATGTTCATGATACTGCCCTGGACTATCAGGGCATCGGAAGAGGCGATAAAAACAGTATCAGGTGGTCTGAAGGAAGGTAGTTTTGCTCTTGGGGCTACGAAATGGCAGACTATCAGGCAAATTGTGCTTCCGAATGCCCTTCCCGGCATAACGACCGGAATTATACTTGGGATTGGAAAAGCGATTGGTGAAACTGCCGTGATCATGTATACAGCCGGATCCTCACTGCTTTTGCCGGAATCGATATTCGAGCCGGTTCGTGCGCTTCCGTATCATCTGTATATTCTTGTATCAGAGGGGATATCCGATGATATGGCATATGGCAGTGCAGCGGTA
This sequence comes from Methanosarcinaceae archaeon, assembly GCA_030596385.1. Taxonomy (GTDB): domain Archaea; phylum Halobacteriota; class Methanosarcinia; order Methanosarcinales; family Methanosarcinaceae; genus Methanovorans. The sequence continues at coordinate 6,609 of JAUVKD010000030.1, forward strand.
CTGCTTGTGATGGTTCTTATTATCAACTTTACTGCTGTTGCGATCCAGCGTTACTACCAGTCCAGGATGGGATTACGGCACTGATAAAGGAAGGGGAAAGGGGAGGGAAGAGAAGGGAGGAGAAGGGAAGAGAAAGATAATGGAAAGATTTCAGATGAAAATATGAGGTAAGGAGATATTATTGATGAAAACAGAAGATATTGGGATTGAAAGCCGCAATTTAAACCTCTGGTATGGGAGTGCACAGGCTTTGAAAGATATATCCATTCAGATCCGGAAGAATAGGGTTACTGCTCTGATCGGTCCGTCCGGATGCGGTAAATCTACGTTTATCCGGTGTATCAATCGAATGAACGATCTTATAAAGGGATGCCGTATCACTGGTAAGATGCTTTTTGAAGGCAGGGATGTCTATGAAAAGGATGTAGATGTTGTTGTCTTGAGAAAGAATATAGGAATGGTCTTCCAGAAGCCAAATCCATTCCCGATGTCTATCTATGACAATATCGCATACGGGCCACGCATTCACGGCATTCGGGCAAAGCGCGATTTGGCAAAGGTGGTTGAGGATAGCCTCAGGGGTGCTGCACTGTGGGATGAGGTGTGTGATATTCTTGATAAACCTGCACTTGACCTGAGCGGGGGACAGCAGCAGCGGCTCTGTATTGCACGAACACTTGCAGTGAAACCGGATGTGATATTGTTCGATGAACCGTGCAGTGCACTTGACCCGATATCGACTGCAAAGATCGAAGATCTGATCAGTGAGTTAAAACACGATTATACGATCATTATCGTGACGCACAATATGCAGCAGGCTGCCAGGGTATCCGATTATACGGCGTTTTTCCTGTTAGGTGAAATGATCGAGTTCGGGAAGACAAAACAGATATTTGAGAATCCTGTTGAAAAGAGCACAGAGAATTATATTACAGGAAGGTTCGGATAATCAAGCGCATGATGATCCTGAAATAAATAATGGATCAGGTTACACTTTATATATGGCAAGAAATGAAGAGAAGTATGTCGGAAAGGTAGATCAATGGATAAATCAGGAGGGAAATAATGGTTCGGGAACAATACCACGAGGAACTTTCAAAAGTACAGCAAATGGTCTTAAGACTTGGTGAACTGGCAGATGCATCTATTAAAAATTCGGT
>JAUVKD010000112.1 GCA_030596385.1 Methanosarcinaceae archaeon
AATACCTGATATTTGTTGGATTCGAACTTAAAGATACGGATGTACAAAAAAGCGAAGTGATTCACCATTTTTTAAACTACCTGAACAATGGTGGTTTTCCAGAGGTTGTCCTTGAGGAGGATGTAGATATAAATCACATGCGACTAAAGGAGTACTTCAACAGCATCTTGCTGAGGGATATTGTGGTGAGTAAAAGGATCAGGGAAAGTTCAAAATTGATCGAACTGGCAAACTATTCTCTTACAAATATTTCCGCTTTGTTGAGTTATATGAAAATTTCAAAAACTATAGGACTGTCTGTGAGCAGCACAAAGGAGTATCTCTTATATCTGGAACAAGCGTATCTTATTTATCAACTTAACTTTTTCTCATATTCCATGAAGGCATCATTAGCAATCCAGAAACCAAGGAAAATATATTGCATTGATAATGGTCTTCGAAATGCGGCGTCTTTTAAGTTCTCACCTGACGAAGGTAAACTTGCAGAGAACATCACATTTGTTGAACTTAAAAGAAGTGGTCTTGATGTATATTACTGGAAAGGTCGCAGAGAAGTGGATTTTGTTATAAGGAATAGGGACAATAGCTTGACGGGAGTAAATGTTACTTATAGTGATGTTATAGATAAAAGGGAGATTAAAGCATTGCTTGAATTTAAAAAGAACTTTCAGGAAAGGGTTTCAGAACTGATCCTGATCACAAGAAATGTTGAAAAAATCGAAGACGGAATAACGTATGTTCCTGTTTGGAAGTGGCTACTTGAATCCGGGTAATAGGATGTATGACATATTACCTCCTCATCCCATATGCCCATATAATCCAACACGCGGCGAGTTAACCACAAGCAACAGCATTTTTTCTCCAAATCTATTACCAAACAAGTCTTATGTACAAATACAGTATAACTGTACACATGCCAAAAATTATTCAGGACGAAGTGGGTTCTTTTCACAATTTCTTATCTGAAGGCTGCAAACTCTGCAAACTCGGTGCAAAAATGGTACTATTCATAACCGGCATCTGCGGTCGGGAATGTTTTTACTGCCCATTATCAGAAGATCGAAAAAAAGATGTAATCTATGCAAACGAACGTCGTGTAACCTCGGATGCGGACGTCATATCCGAAGTACGCCAGATGGATGCTCTGGGTACTGGTATTACCGGAGGTGAACCGCTTCTTAAAGCCGGGCGCGTGTTGCACTACATACACCTGCTAAAATCGGAATTCGGACGTAATCACCACATCCATCTATATACAGCAATCGCGCCCGATAAGGAAACACTTACCGCACTCGCAGATGCAAAACTGGATGAGATACGATTTCATCCACCTATGGAATTGTGGGATTCCCTTGAAAACACACCATTTGCAGAATCTATCAAAACTGCTATCAAACTTGGTATGTCAGCAGGTGTTGAAATTCCGGCAATGAAAGGAGCAGAAGGGATTTTGCCACTACTTAATAATGTTGGCGGTTTCTTGAACCTGAACGAACTCGAATTCTCAGATACCAACGCAGATGCAATGTATCTAAACGGGTTTGAACTTGTGGATGATATATCCAATGCAGTAGCCAACTCGCGCGCATGTGCGGAAAAATTGGCCGCGCATTCATCAAAAATGCATTTTTGCTCATCCAGATATAAAGATGCCGTACAACTCAAAAACCGCCTGCTTCGCATCGCAAATATAACTGCGCGCGCATTTGATGGAATAACTGATGAAGGGACAATTGTCATTGGCATTATTGAAAGTGGAGACTATGATACCATTACCGGGATGTTGCGCGAAATGGAAGTGCCGGAGGACATGTTTGAGATAACGAACAACAGGATAGAGATTGCATGGTGGATACTTGAGGATATTGCACAGGAGCTTGGAGGAACAGGCAGTACATTGTCAATCATTGAAAGATATCCTTTTGAGAATGGATTGGTAGTTGAATCAATGCCAATTTGATCAATAAATCCCAAAATATATATGCAAGACTGGTATAGATTAATCGCATTATTAAAAAGAGGTGTTTGTACTGGAAACAATCGAAGAGCGAGTAAGAGTAAGACTGATAAAATATCTTGGTCGCGATGATACTGGAATACGCAAGGTAGTATTGAATATGTTCCTTGGTGGTAATACATTCACCACCGAAGATGTATTTGAATATCTTAAAAAAACAGATTTTGATGTCAGTTACAGGGGAGTATCCGCAATGGTCGGGCTAATGAACACAAGGCTGGGTATCCTGAGTATTAACGTGACCGGGGATCACAATATATATTCGCTTAAGGAAGACTATAAAGACGTAGTCCGTTCAGTCCTTGAAAATTATTAATTTCTTTAAAATTTGATTCCACCTACATTTTTCTATTTTTATAATATGTTTTTTTAACAAATAATCAATATTTTGCTAACAATTTCATATTGTCATATAGAATAATAATTTTTCAGGTTATGATATTTCATGCTAAAGTTAATGTGGCGAACATTATACAGAGGATATGAACGCTTGCTAACTCAGGAAATAGCAAATGGCACAGTTCCACGGCATGCTGCAGTGATCATGGACGGAAACCGCAGATATTCAAGCAGAATGAAAAGAGCCACCCGTTTTGGACATGCAAAAGGAGCAGATACCACAGAGAAAGTAATAGATTGGTCGTGGGAGGCAGGTATTGAGCATTTGACTATCTATGCATTTTCAACAGAGAATTTTAACAGGCCTGAAGATGAGATTGAGCCCCTTTTTGAACTTATTGGATTGAAATTCGATAAAATGTGTGAGGACGAACGCACCCATTCACGCAGGATGAGGGTTCGGATAATTGGTGATATTTCGAAAGTATCCCCATCTCTTCAGGCATCCATTGAAAAAATAGAGCGCATTACCCATGATTATGATCAATTCTACTTAAATGTTGCAATAGCATACGGAGGCAGGCAGGACATTGTGCAGGCTGTGCAGGAAATTGCAAAAAAGATACACAACGGTGAACTGGAACTTGATAATATAACCGAATCAACGATATCGGAGCACCTTTACCCTGCCGATGGATGTGCAGTACCCAATGTGGATCTGATTATTCGCACCGGTGGAAATACCAGGGTGTCCAATTTTCTTTCATGGCAGGCCAATGGCAATGAATGCGCTGCATATTTTTGTGCCCCATTCTGGCCGGAATTTCGCAAGATCGATCTGCTGCGCTCTATAAGGGTGTATCAGTCCCGTCTGGCTGCGCATAACCAAAATACTGCATATCGTTTTGCAAATTTTGTACGTGCAATTGGAAAAGTAGATAAAGATGATGCTTAAAGTACATCAAAATAACAGACAAAGGGTTGTGCTTGATCTATTGTCAACGGCGTATTTTACGAATGTAGATGAATAGCAGCATCAAAACGCACCGCATTTGCCGGCATTGTTACACAGGGCCTGGTAATTCAGGCCGCGCATTGATATTTTATCGAAACCATCTAAATAAGTTCCATCAATATTTCCTGCACTTCCCTTTTACAAAAATAACAGAAACCCCACGCGTTTCTAATTTTCCCTGTATTATATCCGGCAAACTTTTTCCATATCCGTTTTTCTCATTACTCATATCCATATCAAAACTCGTTACATCCGTAACCTCTGCCCGTACAACATCGGTCAGGTCCGGAACATTCTGCCCGCCTGTCATTGCAGCAATCGTATTTTGAAGCACGATAACCACTACATCGAACCCGCAGTGTACAGCATTTATAAGCCCAATGATACCTGAATGTGCCAGGCCAAAATCCCCTATTACCGCAATTCCTTTCTTCTCAAACCCACATGCGACCGCTATGGCCGAACCAAGAGCAAAACCTGTATCTACTGCCTCCAGTGGCGCAGGAGCGCTGCGCACAGAGCAACCAAGATCGCCTGAAACCATCACATCAAGGTCATGCAGGATATGATACAGTGGCACATATGGACAATCATCACATATTGAGCGCATACCCCTGCTGGCAATTGTCTGGATATTGGTGTATCTATCAATTGTATCTTCATTTAAGTGGTCAAGTGCGTATTCAATATGTTCGATATTGGTCTGACCATATGGAATATGGCCCGTTTTTTTGCCAAATACGTTATCAAGCACACAAAGGTGAGATTCAATAAAACTTTCGGTCTCCTCAACAATAATAATACGCTTGTGCAATTTCACAAATTTACGTATTGTCTTAAATGGAATCGGATTTACCATATTAAGTTCAAGATGCGAAATATCAGTGCGTTTATTCATAAGTTCAGTGACTAAAACAGAAGGATAGCCTGATGAAATAATACCAATATTCTCATACCGACCATCACTATTAAACCCCATTGTAAGCCTGTTCAAAGGAGTGTGTTCCACTTCTTCAACAAGTTTTGGATACGACTCAATATGCAACATTTCATGCTTTCCGCGCATTGTAATTCCCCATATTGACCTATCAAAAACAACTTTGCGGGTATCATGTTGCACTCTCTTTATTCTCTCAAGCGAGCCTTCACTGATTTTAAGCCTGTGCGTGATCCTGACTATCACAGGTGCACTGACCAGCTCTGAAAGTTCAAATGCCCTCACAACTGCACTATACGCATCCTGAGGTGTTGATGGATCATAAACAGCAACCTCAGCAATTTCCCCATACCATCTGGAATCCTGCTCATTTTGTGATGCGGTAACACCAGGATCATCGCCTGCAAATATTACCAATCCCGCACCGATTGTGTGTGTCACGGAAGTTACCAGAGGGTCTGATAACACATTCATGCCAACGTGTTTTGTGAGAACAAGCGCACGCCTGCCAGATACCGATGCACCAAGTGCAACCTCCAGTGCATCTTTTTCATTTGTCATCCATTTTGCATCGAT
>JAUVKD010000215.1 GCA_030596385.1 Methanosarcinaceae archaeon
CAATACCGCCGCAGGCGGCAGATTCCATACATTATAAAATATACACATACACATCGGTCGGACAAAACGCAACATTTCAAATAACATTGGTGTGTAAAAACGCTATGCTGCGTTGCCCCACATTTATTCTATAAATTAAAATGCCGCTAAAGCGTTATCGTTCGCGCCAGTGGTTTGGGAATGCGAAGCCTTCGGAGGATTGCTTCGGCGTCGAAAATCGCTAATTAAATACTCGAAACCAAGTGCCTAAGCGGCATTTGGTTTTAAAATTGAATAATTTACCCTTATATTTGAAGAGGATACTTAAATCGGTAATATATTCTATTGATATTTTTCTTAAATACCATGCGGGCAGTGTCGGTTGCTTGTACCTTTACCTGCAACCGTGAAGACCCGTAATATACATAGGCACGACTCTATTCACATAAACAAAGTTCACCGGCCATGACATCAAGTTAGGCTTGTGAACTTCTTGATAAAGCATGTAGTAATTATCATTCAAAAACACATGCTATAACCACTAAATTGATATGTTTTCTGGCAGATGTACGCCCTGTTTTTTATGCAGTGTCTATACACTACCACAAAAAAGAAGAAAAGTGGCACATGGTTGCGAAAACTAAAAACCATCCAAGCCTAACTTGACGCCATGAAAAATTATTCTTGGTTCAAGGGTAAAATATAATACGAATCATTGTTATTTTCCAGATATGAATGACACATCAAAAAATCCTATCCGGAAACTTTACAAAGTTCCTGCATCAGTTATCTTGATATCTGGTATCCTGCTCACAGCCCTGCTTTTCAAAGGACTTTTAATGTTTGCCGACAGGGGTGACCTGTTCATGGTTATTTTAATGGCAGTAGCAATATCAGCTGTTGCATTTATTTTAACAAAAATAATAAGATTGGAAATGGAGCAAAAGATCAAATAATTCCCATATCAGTCAATCTTTCAGGTAGGTAATTATCCGTTACAAAATCAAGACCTTTTCCAGCAAAAGCTTGCTGTTCTGCTTTTTTCTTGATGTCAAGTTGAAGTTTTATTTGCTCTTTCCAGTAATCAGATTCAAACCTTGGATCTGAAAGTTCACTTCGAAGAGCAGATATGTCCTTGTCAGTAAGCTTGTCTGTTGAAAGTTCATACTCAATAATATCCGATGGCTGTACACCAATAAACTGTGCACCCGGAGTTGCCATATATTCCGATAAATGAGCACTCTTAATAGCACCGTATGCGACCGATGCAAAAATACGGTATGACCATGGGTCACCATCAGTAAATACTGTGACGGGCACGCCAAGTTCTTCGTTAATACGTTTTATAATGCGCCTTGTCGATCGTGCCGGCTGACCTTTAAGGTGAACAAGAATAGCATTGTATTTTTCATCGAAACCGTTCTCTATCAGGCGGGCATACATACCACCAGTCTCAATAGCAATGATAAACTTTGCATCATGATCAAGGAATTCGATATTCTCTACATTGAATGGGATCTGATACCCACTCTCACCAATATCTTCCTGACAGTGTATTGTACGAGAACCGCGTTTTGTATCCTCACGTATCCTTATCGGACCGAACATTGTTGCACCGTCCTCTTCCGGTCGCATATGGAAATACTCCCTTTGCAGACCTGTAATTATCTCAAGATCTTCTATCAATCGATCACTTTCAGGCTGCTCACGAAACTTGGCAATATCCCAATTCTCAGATATATAATATAACTCCCTGAGCGTAGAGCCACGATCCTGTTCAAGATGGTTCTTTATAATAAAATCCACAGCATGTGCACTTTTTAGCAACTGGAACGCACCCTTTACTGTCTTTGCACTCCTCTCTGTCTCACGGTCACCATATACCCACACATTGCTTTTTTCACTATAGCGAATATTGTCTTTAGTACGGCTTGGAAGGCTGACATTCGGCACAACTTCGTCAAGGAACTGGTTATATAATTTATCGGTCAAACCCAAAAGCCTGTTCTTTGCAAGAGATTTTTGCTGTTTTTTATGATCTTTTTGATTAATTGCTTCGTTGTTGCTCATTTAAACAATTTCCATTTTATTTTGTATTATTGTCATTATCATAAAAGCCATTGAAGATATTACGGTTATGTATACTTAAAAAAGATGGCAAAAACTGCATGGAGTGATTAATATATTTCATCTGTTGCGTTATTCATCCTTTTTCTTTTATGTTTATACCAATCCAATCATAATAAAACATTGTATTTGCTGTTATAATGATCAAGGAAAAAGCTGTGCTATCAAATACGCAGAATGCGGCGCTGTCCTTCAATATTTACTCTTGCATACAAATCGAAATTTAAATCTATGTCAACGTATCTGTATTTAAGCGGATTGTTCAGGTGCGTAGGAGCACGAATTTGGCGAATGCAAGGAGTAGTAGCAGTTAGACATGCTACTTATGGTAAAGTTGTTGCACGGGGTCTGATAATTTTGGTTGTGCATGATATTTTATCGAAACCAGAAGCAAATACAATAACTTTATACATGCGCAGGCAGTCTGTTGAATTGACCATTCAATAAGTGCCAATATAAAATATAATCAAATTATGTGTGATCTATCATGAGTAATAAATTCGACTACGCTGAACTTGGGCTGAAATGCGGACTTGAAATTCACCAGCAATTGGATTCAAAAGAGAAACTATTCTGCAAATGTCCAACAAAAATACGCGACACGGATGAG
>JAUVKD010000172.1 GCA_030596385.1 Methanosarcinaceae archaeon
AGGTGTGCGGTCAGCACTTTTGGATAAGTCACTTGAAATGGTGAATCACAAGTTCTCGCGAATTTCTGATGCCGGTGTAGACTGTATCGTGAATGCGTGCCCGTTCTGTCATTTGCAACTTGACGGCGGACAGGCCGAGGTTAAGGAAAAGTTCGGTTTGGAGTATAATATTCCGGTACTCCATTATACACAACTCCTGGGGCTTGCATTTGGTTTTTCACCTGGAGAACTTGGAATTGACCTGAATGTCATAAAGAATGATGAGTTTCTCGCTAAACTTAAACTTAAATTTAAACTTAAAGAACTTGCAGAAAACTAATCCGGGTGTGAAGATATGAGTGAAAAATCAGGTGTATCAAAGACCGGTGTGTATATTTGCAGGTGCGGTGGCAACATCTCGGATGTAATTGACGTTGAGAGCGTTGTGGATGAAGTTTCAAGGATGGACGGTGTAGTACTTGCTGATGTTCAGGATTATATGTGCAGCAATGCCGGACAGGGACAGATCAAAAACGCTATTGAAGACGGAAAAATCGACCGGGTTGTTATCGGTTCATGTTCACCGAAACTCCATCTTGAAACGTTTCGTGCCATGGCTGAAAAGGCAGGCACAAATCCGATGCTTCTTGAAATTACAAATATCCGTGAGCAGTGTTCGTGGGTGCATAACGATTCTGATGAGGCTACAAGAAAAGCGAACGGACTTATCAAAGGTGCGGTCTTGAGGATGAACGAACTTGAGTCGCTTGAACCTATTACAAAAAACGTCAAAGACAGGGTGCTGGTCGTGGGCGCCGGTATTGCCGGAATTACGACAGCACTTGAAATGGCGGATGAACGCGAAGTTATTCTAATTGATAAGGCATCCTATATTGGTGGACACATGATCGGCCTGTCAAAGACATTCCCGACATTCGATTGTTCCCAGTGTACTTTGACACCGAAAATGGTGGATGTTTTCAACCATTCGAACATTACGCTCTATACGCAGACCGAGGTTGTGTCTGTTGACGGCAATGTTGGTGATTTCAAAGTAACACTGCAACATTCACCAAGGTATGTGGATATTGAGGCATGTACCTCGTGTGGAAGGTGTGCTGACAAATGTACGAAGGATGCAATTACGCTGCCGTTTGTGCAGGCTATCCCGCAGGTGTATATTATTGATATGGAGAAATGCACACAGTGCGGCATCTGTGAAAATGTATGTCAGGCATCTGCCATCAGACTTGGGGAAAAAACCGAAGAAACGCAGGTCGATGTTGGCGCTATCACTATTGCTACAGGGTTTGAGCCTATCGATCCTACGATCATTGAAGAATATAATTATGACCGGCATCCCGACATCATAACTGCAATTGAGTTTGAAGATATGCTCTCTGCCAGGAGCAAGACCGGAATGCGGTTACAAAAGGCGGACGGCACGATGCCGCAGAAGGTTGCTTTTGCACTTTGTGTAGGTTCTCGTGACTTTAATCGCGGGAACAAGCACTGTTCAAAGGTATGTTGCTTGTATTCACAGAAGCAGGCACAATTGGTGCTTAAGATGAACAAGGACGCAGATGTTACATTGTTCTATATCGATATGCGATCCGCAGGTCGGCGGATGGAAGAATTTTACCAACATACACAGGAGATCGGAGTGAACTTCGTTCGCGGGCGCATTGCTGAAGTGAATCCGCTGGAAAGCGGAGGGTTGCAGGTACGTTATGAAGATACATTCCTTGGAGAGAAGGATAGTGATGAGTTCGACATGGTTGTGTTGTGTCCTTCACTAAATCCTTCAAGCGGTTCGCGCGAACTTGCAGAACAGTTAGGTGTGCCTGTTGGCAGTGACGGTTTCATTGAAGAGAAACATGTCAAGATCGATCCGGTGAGCACACTGAATCAGGGTGTGTTCGTGGCCGGATGTGCGATCGGACCAAAGGATATTCATGATTCTGTTACGGAATCTATCAGTGCGGCGCACAAGATATCAAGTTTTCTTGGAAAAGGTGTGATATCGATATCGCCCGAAAAACCTGTGATTCTTGATGGCTGTGATGAATGTGGAATTTGTGTTGAAGTGTGTCCGTATGATGCATTTAAAATGGACAACAGTAAGCCTTTACTTGATCCACTCTCATGCAATGCGTGCGGGATATGTGCGGCAGAGTGTCCGCAAAAAGCTATCGAGATCGCAAATTATACGCGCGGACAGTTAAAAGCACAAGCTGAAGGAATACTTGATGCTGGTATGGGTGTGCTTGTTTACATCGACCCGGCTGCGTATGCAGCTGCTGATATCGCCGGAGTGAACAGAACCCTGTATTCACCGCTTATCAGGTTCATTCAGGTGCCGTCCATCCACATGCTGGATGCGGATATAGTGAACCATGCATATGAGCACGGGGCTGGCGGCGTGATGTTTATTGAGGGCACGACTGACAAGATACTTACATCACGATCTAAAGATATGTACAGTAAGTTGAAGAAATCTACAAAGGCGCACAAAAAACCTATAAGGTATTCACATGTCGAAACTGCGCAGTATGAGAAGTTAATGAACCTTTTGAATGTGTTTGCAGATCAGGTTGCTTTACGGGCAGCTAAGAAGGTTGTGAAGAAAGAAAAATAAAATGGAAAAGTTGTTTGGTGGGGCGTAAGTTTCCTTATCATATTCTTTCAAATCTCATATTTATCTCAACTTAAATCCTCGAATGCTTGATCGATAGATAATAATCGGAGTTGCCATATGTCTGAAATAGTGAGCAGCGGATTAACTTTACTTGATGATGTTTTACAATCTTTTCGACTGGGCGATAACGTTGTCTGGCAGGTTGACAATCTGGAAGATTATTCATATTTTGCCGAAAAATTCATATTGCATGGTATAAAGGATAGTCGCAGGTGTGTTTATCTCCGTTTTGCACCACACGATCCAGTCCTGACGCCTGTCAAAGGGCTTGACATTATAGATATCGATCCTGCTAAAGGGTTCGATTTTTTCAGTAGCGAAGTGCACACTATAATTGAAAAATACGGCAAGGAAGTTTTTTATGTATTTGATAACCTGTCGTCACTGGTCGTTGAATGGGCCAGCGATGAACTTTTGGCTAACTTTTTCAAGATCACGTGCCCTTACCTATATGAACTTGATACCATTGCATATTTCGCCCTCACACGCGGCAGACACAATCATTCAGCAGTCGCAAAGATACGGAATATTACCCAGCTGCTATTGGATGTCTACCATGTGGAGGGGAAAACATACTTACATCCATTGAAGGTTTATAATCGTTATTCTCCGCATATGTTCTTACCGCATGTGATGTCTGACGGAAAGTGGGATCCTGTTTTTAACAGCGGGGATGCAGCCACAGTTTCAACGATCGACCGCAGGAAAATACTTTACAGCAGCATGAATACCATTGCCCCATGGGACAGTGTGCATAAAAGACTTACACAATATTATGAACAGGCCGTGGAGCAGGAACTCACACCCGAAATAGAGGTACTCAAGCAAGAACTTTCCAGAATGATCATAGGTAACCACCCCAAGTTTAACAGGCTTGCCGATCATTACCTGACACTGGAAGATCTTCTTGCCATAAGGGATCGCATGATCGGCTCGGGCCGGATTGGGGGCAAGGCAGCCGGAATGCTGATTGCGCGCAGCATCCTGCTTAAGGATGGCACAGAGATGGATATTTCCGGTATAATGGAACCCCATGATTCATTTTATGTCGGGTCAGACGTGTTTTTTTCAT
>JAUVKD010000137.1 GCA_030596385.1 Methanosarcinaceae archaeon
CCGCCACCCTCACGCGTAGCGCGGCGATGACGACCGAGACAGGCAGCTCGGCAGACTCGTGTCGACCAATTCAGACAGACGCGAAAACATTCCTACCCCAGGAAATGCCGGCGCTGATCGACCTGGCACATCTTGGCGATATAATAGGTGGAACTGATCAACTAAACCTCATCATAAAAACCAATGATGCCACAAATCCGAACGTTCTTAAATGGATAGATGAATTCGGCACACATGAAGTTGAAGGGAGAGGTCACATACACAGTGCATCCAGCATTGTCCCCATAATTAAATCACTGAATGGCGGCACAATTCCGGATAACAGTGAAGATATAGCAAGATTGTATGATCAGATCCCTGAAATGAGGAAAAAACGATTCATACACGGCAATAATATGCTTTTGATGAATATGGAAATTGGAAATGCTGTTGCTGATATCGGCCTAACAGGCGTTGAGGAACTGGTCGATGTTGTAGAGGATGATCTTGCATGGATGCCGCCGCCACCCGGAGTATTTGTAACGGTTACAGGCAATTCAGTTGTGTTTACAGAAGTGATCACTTCACTTACATCGGGAAGAGTTGCAATGACATTTCTTGGGCTTGCACTTGTATTTGGCGGACTGCTTGTGATATATCGCGATTGGGTCAAAGCCTTCACACCTGTTGTTACAATGTTCATGGTAATAGGATGGGCCGGTGGAATAATGTATTACTCCGGATTGGAATACACACCAATGACAGCCACACTCGGTGCTTTGATACTTGGAGTGGGATCGGAATATGCGATACTTATGATGGAACGCTATTATGAAGAGAAGGAAAAAGGATTGGCTCCTGTTGCTGCTATGCGTGAGGCAAGTGCAAAGATAGGAAAAGCGATCATTCCATCGGGTCTTACAACCATGTTCGGTTTTTCTGCACTTATTGCATCACCATTCTCCATGACCAGCAATTTTGGTCTTGTAACCGTAATGGATGTAGCGCTGGCACTTCTTGCTGCATTTATCGTATTTCCGCCTGTAATGGTACTGCTTGATACATGGCGAGATAACATGAAAGCAAAAAATATTGTAAACAGGCATACTAAAACTGGTCAATATGCACCTATAGCGGAGATTGATATCAAATGAAATCCGGTAATATCTGTAAAATTCAGAGATCCTTAAACATAATTGGCGTATTCGCTTTAATTTTCATGAGCATGATGCTAGTAGTATCAGCAGAAGATTCATCCGATGATTCACCCAAAAACACGAAAGAGTTCCTGGCTCCAAACTATGCATTCTCAATAAATTACTATAACAGTTATGGTGCGCCCGACCTTTACGCTTCTTTACTCGGTGACACTGAATTTGAACGCGGGGAAACTGCACAGATTCGCATAACTCTTGTGAATAAAGGGGTGCTATATGGGTTCAAGTACGATAAAAGTGTCCTCGGAACTGATGAAGGAAAGCATGCTCTCTCATTAAAGGAACTTGAATATGAGACTATGCGCACAACTGCCATTGGTCTTAAGGCGGAACTGATCTCTACAACTCCATATATTGACGTTGATCCGTCTGCATCGATACGTGTCATGGAAAAACTCGTACCAGGCAAATTGCCTGAAAAATCGCTGATGTATGCTATAACAATTTCAGATAATGCACCTGCAGGTGCATATTATCTTCAACTTCCGGTTTCATACGAATACCAGAGCAATATACGTATGACAACAAATGAAGTGTATCGGCTGGGTGTTGCAGGTCTTGATCATACAACAAATTACAAGAGTGCAAACAAAACATTAATAATTCCCATATTTGTCAAAGCGGCAACGAAATTTGAGGTCAAAGATGTTTCAGGACACTTAACGGCAGGGTCTTTGAGTGTGATAAATGTCACATACAAAAACATCGGGGAAGTACCTGCAAGGGATGCGGTTGTTCGTATAGTCGTTATGAAACCACTCGATGTGAAGCAATCGGTACTGCGACTTGGTACTATTGAGCCCGGTGAAAGTAAAACCATGTCTTTTGAAGCTTCTGTGGATCAAAATTCGCTTGTGAAAAATTATGGGGTTGACAGCGAGATCAAGTATATTGATGAAGATAATAATACCGCGTTTTCTGAGAATCTGAAGGTAAGTGTTCCGCTTGAACCTGCACCGGACAAAACGGGTGTCGGAACACTGGCACTTGGCGGTGTCATAATTATAGGAATTTACATGATAATTAAGTTGATACTAAACATTGAGAAATACAAATAAAATTTATATTATTAAGAGGGATTGACATGAAAACAAGAATAAATATGGAGTTGAATCTTAAAATAATGCTGCCAGTGATCATATCATTGCTTCTACTTCTTGCAATGCAGGGGCAGGCACAGGCTGCATTTCCTGAACATTTTGATTTTGGGGATAATTATTATACAGTTTACGGCGGTCCGAATCTGACTGCGTCCGTGCTCGGTGATACCGAATTTGAACGTGGAGATACGGTTATCATCAACATAAACCTGATGAACAAGGGATTTATCACAGGCTTTAAAGTGGAGGAAGAACTTTCGATTCCTGCAAGTGAACTGGACAAGAAACTTCAGCAAACTGAATTTTCCTATGAGGCACAAAAGACCACAGCGATAGGTATAATGGGAGTTCTTACATCGCTTGACCCTGCTGTGAAAGTGAAATCCGGACCGCAGGAAGCAGGTACACTTCCATCTGGCCAGCAGACCGAAAACCCTCTCCAGTACACAATAGAGATCGCAAACAATGCACAGGCCGGCACATATCCGCTTCTTTTAACCCTTATGTATGGATTTCAGGAAAATATCCAGATAAGCGGTGATAATAATACGGATATTGGAATTACAAACCTTGAGGTCGGTATGTGGTATGAGATTGGGGAGCAGAATTTATCTATTTCAGTATCGGTCAAGGAAGAGGCAAGGTTTCAAGTAACTGATATTAATGGTGAACTTGTGGCTGATGAGGAAGGGCTACTTTCTGTTACATACAAAAATGTGGGAGATCTGCCAATTAAGGATGCGACAGTAAGGATTAGCGCATCAGACCCATTCAGCACAACCGATGACCAGGCATTCATTGGCTCCATCGCTCCGGGAGAAAGCGCTGTTGCGCTATTCAACCTTAAAGTGGATGAAACAGCAACACCAAAGATGTATGCCATTAACAGCGAAATAAAATACGAAGATGTTGATGGTCATGATCAGATATCGGATGTCATAAAGATACAGGTTGAGACTTTACCTGCAATACCCACATCAGAAAAACTCGGGAATTTGAAGATAATTGTGGTTGGACTTTTGGTTTTGGTTGTTTTAATTATTGGGTTGCGGGTGTTTAAGAATCGTAAAAAATGAATGAGTTATTACAGGCGCCGGATTTCCCCTCTTTCCGGCGTTTAGATTTTTGTTTTTTTATTTCACCTATAATATATTAAAAAGTCTCCGGTTTAGATGAAAGAAAAAAGAAAACCGATAAACGCCATAGTATTTTATAAGGCTGGCGACCATAAGTTATATTATACTTTTCATCATATAATTAAGTAATAGTATTAATTATACTAAGAATGAGGGTTTGAATGGTTTTGCGAGGGATTACATGAGCGTTGAAAATAGAGACTTTATAGTTGAACGCCTTGAGCGGCAGCTACTGGATAAAGATCATGAGTTTGAAGAACTAAAATTCACACTTCGTGACTCGATAATGAACGAATTGCGGCGGGAACTCCAAAACGATCTTGCTATAAACAACCGTGTGACAAAGATTGAGCAAAAAGTCACGGAGTTGTCAAATACATTGAATGGAATGATGGATGAACTCTTAGACCAGAAATCAGAACTTCGCTCAATAAGGAACATGATAGGGCAGAAAAACAGTGGCATCAGCAGCAGTGTCAATAAAGCGAGCATTATACCGGCAGGGTCGAATAATATCCAAAAGCCTGTTATAACCCAACCATATATTACCAAAACTTCTGCTCAACCACTTATGCCGGATAATCCTGTCACGTCACAATCAAATTATGGATCAACACGCAATCCAAACAAAGCACAGTTCAATATACGTGATATTAAAAAAGAAGAGCCTGAACCGGAAAATCCACAACCCGGGCCAAAAACAGAATATATCATTGCCGAGAGTGGAAATGATAACATGAACAGGGTCCGGAACAATCGATCTCAGGCAGAAGATATTCGATCCGAATATATCGTTGCCGAGGATAAAAAAGATGTGCGGCGTGATTCTAGAATCGAACGTGGTGTTGATGTAGTTGAGAAACGTAACAGTGAAGACGTGGAGATTATCACAACTCGCAAAAGATCAGGTTTCTAAACTAAAACCCGGAGTTTCGCGTGTACATAGAGGAAATTGAATTTGTAAACTTCAAGTCATTTGGAAAA
>JAUVKD010000080.1 GCA_030596385.1 Methanosarcinaceae archaeon
AGCCTGAGATACTTACCCGATTCTCCGATAGTTGTCTTGTCCATTACAAAATCCACAAGTTCACCAGGCGTCATCCTGAATGGAAAATCAAATAGCGCAAGGTTAAATCCGAATGCATAACATATCGGCGCCGCCCTTGCAATCGCACGGTAGTGTGCATCAAGTATCTTGATACGGTCATACGTATTAACGATTCCAATTGTTTGCATTATACTCATCTGCCTGATCATTCATTAAATCCGTAGTCGCATTGCACTCTGCCTGCATCTTTCAAACCTGTCGCATTTGGCACAGTCATCCCATAGATTCAACTTTTCGCAATCCTGTAATTTTAAAAACCCCACTTTTTCGAAAAAATATGGTGCTGTTGTTCGAACATATAGATATTCAAGGTTATACGGCGCGTTTTCGACAAAATACCTGACAAGCATCGAGCCAATTCCTTTGCTTCGGTGGTTCGGATGCACTGCTATGGAATGAAGTTCCGGATATTTATTTTCAACCGTGGCTGCGCATCCAAGTACCATGCTACCGGATTCTGCAACAATAAAGTTATTTATTCCAACCCCGTCCATGTCAAGAAAATATGTTGACAGCAGTTTTTGAATAGACTCAATGTCGCATTCACCTGCTTTTCTTATTATGATCAATTTATTGTT
This sequence comes from Methanosarcinaceae archaeon, assembly GCA_030596385.1. Taxonomy (GTDB): domain Archaea; phylum Halobacteriota; class Methanosarcinia; order Methanosarcinales; family Methanosarcinaceae; genus Methanovorans. The sequence goes on from JAUVKD010000080.1 coordinate 660, forward strand.
CACAGAACCTCATCCATACTCCCGCTTCGAAATCCCTCGATATCCAGTGTTACGTAATCAAAACCCAGTTGTTTAAGACGATACACAATCCTCTCCCGATCCTGTAAAACCTTGTAAGTCTCGGATGGTATAACCTCCACACGCGCTATGCTGCTCCTGTCGCTATGGTCGCGCACCCTAACCTGCGTAAATCCCATTGAAAAAAGATAATCCTCTGCTGCTCCGACACGTTTGAGAGCCTGTTTTGTTATTGCCTGCCCGTATGGGAACCTTGTGGACAGGCACGCCATGGACGGCTTGTCTGCAACAGACAGGCCAATCGTGCGGGCGGTTCTGCGCACTTCATCTTTTGTCATTCCGAATTCCGTAAATGGCGTAAATACCCGCCCACCTGCTTCAACAATTGCCTTATATCCTGGCCGATATCCCTGAATTTCCGATGCATTGGTGCCTTCGAGTATCACATTGAACCCTTCTTTATCAGCAATGTCAATTAGAATGTGCAGAAGCCCTTTTTTGCAATGATAACACCTCTCTTGCGTATTTAAGGCAAAACCGGGCACTTTCAGTTCATTAAAATGCACAACCCGATGCGAGATCCCTATCTCAGAAGCGGTGTATTCTGCAGATTTTAATTCACGTTTTGGAAAAGTCAACGATTTTGCTGTAACTGCCAGGGCGCGCTTTCCAAGCGCTTCGTATGCAAGTGCGGCAAGAGTCGCACTATCCACGCCACCGGAGAATGCGATGATCACACTTTCTTTTTTAGCAATTGCTTCTTTGATCAGTTCGATATTTTCTTGCATTTTGTATCCTTTGGTATGAAATTTTTTATTTTCTTCCGGGATGGTCCGGAAAATTGCAGAAAAAAATAATGATTATCTGCATTCTTGCTAATGCGTCCTTTGCGACGTATGGTGCATATGCTTTTATTGTACAATTTCAGTTTTTTGTATAAGATATTGGTGCTTGTTCAGGTGATTTTGATGTCAGGTCACTCCGCCGTAGGCGGAGCACCCCGCCATCACCGATGAAATTCTCATATTTTTACTTTTAATGTATAAAGTGAATTATCTTTTAGATATTAAAAACCATTTTCGTTGGGAGTGATATGAAAACACGCCGCCTGCGGCAGATGTATTGTTTTTTTGATTGTGCATAATGTATAACTTTTTGTACTCAAAGTAAATGCGACCGCAGAAAGCATTTTCTTGTTCAGATAAAACAATCTCATTTATGCACCGATCTTACTAAAACTATACAAATACAAATATTGTGTAAATCAATCGATATTATCCTAATACATGAGTTTACGATACTTTAAAATCTCTGCCAACTTAATCTTTTCCATTCAATCTGAAAATTTCCACCTGAAATTGACCCATTTTTCCCACCAATTTTGGTCCACCACCTGTATAACCGTTCATATTTTTAATAGTTACTATTTCCCTCCAATCCTATCTTGGCCCTGCAGTGGCTCGTACTCCTTCAGCCTATAACTCTTTTTAATAATGTAAAAAATATGTGAATTATGTAACAGTTTATCTAAAATAGCGGTTGCAATAATATTATCCTTGAAGAGCGAAACCCATTCTTCAAATGGTCGATTTGTATTCAATATTATTGAACCACGTTCACATCTTCTTGACATCAATTGGAAAAACAGGGTAGCACTATCTTTTGTCAAATGTATCGGGCAGCAGTTATCATTTCGATAATTGCTTTTGTAATCTTAATAATTATACCAGCAGCTTTTCTGCGGTGAAGACATTGCTGTGCTTCAATACACTTCATCAGGTTCAAACACTTTTTCACCAACAATGTCACCTTTTATCGTGCGGTAGAAACACGATCGGAATCCAGTATGACAGGCGCCTCCAATTTGCTCGACTTGAAGCAAAATTGCATCCATGTCGCAATCAACTCTTATATCATGTATGATCTGCACATGTCCTGAACTTTCACCTTTTTTCCACTGTTTCTGGCGGCTGCGGCTCCAATAATGACCGTTTCCCGTCTCGATTGTATTTTCAAGGGCTTCCCTGTTCATGTATGCGAGCATCAGGACTTCACCTGTTTTGTAATCCTGTGAAATTGCAGTGATCAATCCATTATCATCGTATTTAAGATCATCAAGATTTATCATATCAGCCATTAATGATTATATGGTATAAAAACTAAGATGTTCGCATATGGAACATGTTTCTATTGTCACCTATATTTCCAACAATCATTCATGGATTTTTAACACAGTTGCCATATGATACAGTTCTACTCAATCTCTTTTTTGAATTAATCAATGGATATTTGATTTTGGAAATTTTGAGGAAATGCAGAGAACAAATACATATGGGAATTGAGAGTCGGCGTTTACCACCCCGAATTTTACCTATAACCCATGTTCTCCGGTATAGCACCAAAACTTACAGTTTTCATCCATCAATATCACCTCATAACGTCTGATGACATCGATTTTCACTAGCATATCACTTTCATGCTTTTTTCAGATTAAGAACGGACTTAAATATATAACCATTTTATATTTCCTGTTTATTATAATACATAAAAAACAGATCATGTATTTACAAAAACACCCAAGAAAAATTAAAAATTATGGGTTTGTGTAGGTAATTTTGATGCCGGGTCAATCCGCCGTAGGCGGCGCACCTCGTCATCACTGATGAAATTATCGTCTTTTCGCATTTAACGAATAAAGTGAATTATCTTATAGATACTAAACACCATTTTCGTGAGGAGTGATATTGAAATGCGCCGCCTGCGGCGGTTGTGTTGTTTTTTGATTCCGATAAAACAATCTCATTTATGCACCGATCTTACAGCTATACAAATACAAAATTAAAAATGATACCTAAAATTGCTACCCGATTGCAGAATCATATCGGGAACTGGAGAGAGGTAACGTGGAAAGTTGGGTTTGAATGGACATAAATCCCGGATACAGAAACTGACGACCATGATGAAGTATGAGTACTAAATTTCTCCTAAAAATTTGTTATTCCCCTTCTTTAGTCAACCACCTGAAGGCACTTGAATATCTTATCAGGTCTCAGGTCAGATATTCCCACAAAAAAAGATGTTATCGCAGTCAGCAATGTAAATTATTTACATAACACTTTTTCGCAATAACACAGATGCTCCTAAAATAATTGCGTTAACATAAAATATCAACTCAAGGCCAAAATGTTCAGTGAATATACCTGCAATAAGTGGCATAATTGCCAGTCCGGCATAAGTACATGTATTAAATAAACCCATGGCAAGACCGCGATCTGTGTCCATATTAGATGCTGCGATTGGCAGTCCGACCATCGCAATACCTGAACCTGCACCGAGTACGATAAATCCTGATATGGGAAATTGTATTGCAATTAAAGCACCAATGCTAGAAATTCCCATACCGGCGCGTATCATTGTATAATACCCGATCAATAATCTACTTACTAAAAAAGATGTGACCATTGCACTTACGTATAAACCGGCTATGGCAGCACCAAGTTCGGTTTTTGTTAATATATCCGCGCTGTAGTCAGGATAAAAGGCTACAAGAACACCCGTCGATCCGAATAGAATAAACGAAAGTATCCAGACATTAATAAAACGATTATCAAACAATGTGGAAATTGTTTTTTTGACTTCGATCGAGACATCATCACTTATATTTTTGTGCGCCTGTTTAATTATGAACGGTTTCGCATACATCAATTTAGGCAAAGCCAGTATCAAAACAATACCTGAAGCAATTGTGAATACCAATATTCCATTTTTAATATTAGTTCTTGCCAAAAATCCGGAGATAGCCACACCTGTTGCAAGGCCGGCATTTAATAAAAAGGTAAATTCGCCTATGCAGTGATTTCGATTCTTAAATTCTGAAAGCATTGAAAATGCTGCTGGAAAAAATGCGCCACATGCTGACCCCTCTATAAATCGTGCGAGAGAAATAATCCATATATCATTTGATGCCATTATTAACAATCCTGACATCACAGTCAGGAATACTCCAAGAAATATGAATATAAGGTTACCGTGCCTGCCAGCCAATATACCAAAGGGAAGCATTGTGACAAGTGCTCCTATAAAATATGATGAAAAAAGTAAACTTGATGCAATTGGACCGTAGGATACATGGTGAGATGCCGCAAGTTCCGGTAAAACCGGAATGGCTGCGTCAGATAGCCCCATCATTACAAAAACAGAGCAGTACAATAAAATCTTATCAGTATCCATTAAGCCGCCTTTTTAAAAGTAATATAATTGGTGTTTGTTTAGCGATTTTTGACGCCGAAGCAATCCCATGGGGGTCTTGCAGTCCCAAATCACTGGCGTGAACGATGACGTTTTCAGGGCATTTCAACTTATTGAATAAATGTGGGCAACGCAGCAGAGCATTTTTACAAACCAATGTTATTAAAAATATTACGTTTTGTCCGATCGATGTGTATGTGTATATTTGGTAATGTTTGAAATCCGCCGCCTGCGGCGGTATTGCTGCGCGGGGTCTTGCAGTATAGGCTGTACATCGGCATTTTATTGAAATCACCTATACAAATACTATAATTGTAATTACATCCCTGCAAAACAAAGTTGACAAATATTGACATATATTAGTCATACCTTGCAACGGCACACACATCTGCAAAAAATATACTGGATGTGATTATTAAGATTGATGAAATATATTTCGATTATTAATCATTTTATGACACATAGTAGTCATTCATCGATCTATTAATACAATTTGGTAACTATTCAGCCATAATAAACGTTATCTGTAGACTGAATCGCCCACAAATTGATAATTGCACACAATTGTCAAACACCTTTGAAATCGATGGACATAGACTCAGTATTAAAAACTGATAAATGTGCAACGACTTACGTTATGACTTTAAACGCATACAAGAGAATGCTTATTTGTTTGATATTTCGTGATAATTTTATGATATAACGTACTTTTAATTGCTACATCATAAAGCAAATCGATAGTGAGCGACGGTGTAGTTTCTGATAG
>JAUVKD010000104.1 GCA_030596385.1 Methanosarcinaceae archaeon
GATATCTCTTTTTGTCTGGTCGTTCAATTCCCTTGTGTCTTCTATCAGGTCCCAGATAACTTCTTCGTATGTTTCCCTGTCAAAGAGTTTTCTCTTGATCAGTTCGTTTTGAAGGACATTGCTTACCTGTATTGTGTTCATAGTGGATTATAATACATTATAGCATTAGTATTTTTCGCACTTTGGGTTTGGTTAATCTTTTTGTGCTGATGTGGAAAAAAGCCTCATACCATGCTCCACCTTACAGACAGAGGTGCGCTGCGTTCTGGGAGTATTGCCGGAAGGTGGGTTTTGGGGTTGATGTGGGCGGGTTGGTTATGGGAACTGCTTGGCCCCGTCACGTACCCCGGACGTCGCTACATTTTATCCGGGGCATCGAAGCAATGCTCGGAATCGAGCACTACTTTCAAATAATTAGCAATTTACTAAAATTCAGGCGGAATCATCTTGATATCTGACAAAAATCAATTTCATCTGATGCGGATAAAACTCGAATAATTAGTAGAGAACACCATATGATCGGTAAGGAGCAATACCGTATGCCTGTTAGGTCTCAATTGTTTTGCCCACAATAAAACCCATTTAATGAACTTGGAAATGGCATATAAATGATTGGAAAGTAGTGTGAAAGTATTATTAGTTGTAGCACTATTTCGTCCGGATCAAATGTAGATTCATAACAAAATCCCTACAAAACAACAATCCGACTCCTATTTCCAACACTAAGCTCAATCTCATCATTAAATCCTGACTTTGAATAAGCATCGATTACCTGTACCCGGGTATCAATATCAAGTTCATCCACAATAGGTGCGTGGTCGCCCCAGAGTGCAATTCTTATGCGCCCGTTATCATCGGAAACATAGATATTCGAGACCATATTGAGAGTACCGTCGTCGCGTGAAAATTCTCGCAGTTCACCCAGTCCTGACACAGCACCCTCGATGGAATACGATTCCCCGGGTACGATGTCAGCAATAGGTGTAAATGTTTCATTGTAATTGACAACAGAATCACTTTTCTTGATCACCCCGTGGTTTCCGACCTGGATCTCCACCTGCTGGTTAAAATTGTTCTCGCGGGCATATCCGTTAATGATCTCGATCGAATCATCAAAATTGATCTCTTTTATAAGATCGGTCTTATCGTCCCAGAGTGTGATCCTTATTTTACCGGTCTCATCACCGATCCCGATATTACACACGCGCCCCTCAGTTCCATCCTTTCTGCTAAATGTACGCACATCCGAAATATCTACAACCCTTCCACAGATATTAATATCGCCCATACCATCCTTGATATCAGTGATCTTTTGAGAATTAATAACAGCATCCACATCTTTGTCAGTGTCTGTGATAACATTATTTTTGCCGATATTTACTTCAATTCCGGAATACCCGTTCTTTACATATCCACTGACCTGCACATTCTGACCGATCTTGATGCTACCGTTCTTAATAAGATCTGCCTTGTCATCCCATAGTGTTAAACGGATCGATCCCGTTTCATCTGCAACAGTGATATTCCCGACTTTACCGATCGTACCGTCGTTTCGGGAAAACTCTCGTACATCAAAAACCGACATCACCTTGGCAATGAAATTTACATTATTGCTGTCAGTTGTGATATCTGCAATTTTTGTGATCTCTTGCCCCGTGTCAGTAACCCCAAGATCATGGGAAACAAGCATCGCTGCTGTTTTCTCATCACACAGACCGCTCATATGTTCCACTTTTTCTTTAACCTTTTCAATAAACTCTTCCTTGCTGACTACACCGCCGAGTTTTTCATAAATTTCACTGATATCGTCCATAATAACACCTATTTTATTGTAATTAGATAATAGTAATTTTCCAATAATTATAGTGTAATACAATATACATTAACCTGACGAACAGTACTTCGGAATAGTTTTTTATTTGTATTTGTATAGATGGTTTTGAGAAAAACACGATGCACAGCTCATATTGCAAAACCCCATGCAGCAATACCGCCGCAGGCGGCGCATTCTCAACATTATGGAAAATATGACTCGATCGAATAAATCTAACAATTTTAAGTATCCGCTTCAAAAAGCAGGGTGAAATGCATCTTTGGATTATCTAAATCAAGTGCAGAAGCATCTTTCGATTTACACAATGTAGTCTATTACCCTTAGATTTGAAGTGGACACATATTTTGGGTAATATCCTGAAATAAAGCACCATACAGCAGTTTGATGTATTTCTTTCATAAATTGTGATTTTTGAGCATTTTGAAACTGTGTGAAAATATGCACACTCGGAAGTACGTGTGATCGGAAGTACTGACATTATGGAATACCTTTTCAACTTGAACATCATATTACCATACAATGGGAAAATATACTCTGAAATGTTTACAGTGCGGTAGTGAGTATCAGGGTGAGTACAGGTTAAAATGTGACCATGATAATTCATTACTACGTGCAAATTACCATGCAAAGCAACTTGCTTTGAAAAATACAAAAGGTATGGGAAAGTTCTATGACTGGCTGCCCATCCATAAGCAGCTGGACACCAATGCTGCCCCGATTACTTACAAGAGCGAAGAGCTTGCACGTGAACTCGGGCTTACCAATCTCTACATCGGTTTTAGCGGTTACTGGCCTGAGCGCAGTGCATTGATCAGGACATGTAGTTTCAAAGAACTTGAAGCCCATCCAACAATGCAGCGATTGACAGAAGCCGGCGGCTCAGCAGTTGTAGTTGCATCGGTCGGAAATACTGCACGAGCGTTTGCGCACGTATCTGCCATGACGGGAATCGATGCATATATAGTAGTGCCGCAACGCGGACTGCCTCGGATGTGGCTGACTGAAGAACCAACGGATTCCATACATCTTATCAGTATGGCAAAGGGAAATGATTACACAGATGCTATTCACCTTGCTGATCGGATCGCACAATTACCAGGTATCATGCCGGAAGGCGGTGCAAAAAATGTTGCCAGACGTGATGGCATGGGCACTGTCATGCTGGACGCAACAATGACAATCAAGCGTCTTCCTGATCATTATTTTCAGGCAGTCGGAAGCGGCACCGGTGCCATTTCGGCATGGGAAGCTGCTATTCGCCTGCATGGCGACGGGCGATTTGGAAAACATATTCCAAAACTCCAGATCGCACAGAACCTACCATTTGTACCTATGCTCAATGCATGGAATGCAGGACGTCGGGAGATTATTCCACAAATTGATATGCCAGAGCCAAAAAAGCATATTGATGAGATGTATGCTGATGTACTCTCAAACCGGGCTCCACCTTATTCGGTCACAGGAGGATTGTTCGATGCCTTGACCGCTACCAATGGCCTGATGTATGGCATCACAAATGATCAAGGAAAGGAAGCAAAGTCGTTGTTCGAGTCACTTGAGGGAATTGATATACTGCCGCCTTCAGCTGTTGCTGTTTCATCCCTTCTAAAAGCAGTTGAGGCAGGGAATGTAGCAAAGGATGATGTTATACTCCTAAACATTGCAGGCGGCGGCACAGAGCGCCTTAAGGACGATTATAGTCTTACAATGATACGTCCGACAACTATTGCAAAAAACCCTGACGTCCCGCTTGAGGACCTGATCCAGCCTGAATAATATGAAAGGGAAGGGACAGTGGCAGAAATATTTGAGTTTAATGATGAAGATTTCGGAGGGTGAGTGATAATGAGATCACCGGAAGATTCTGTAATTGAGATACTGCAACAAAATAATATAGACATGGTTGCCACATTACCGTGTGACCGAATCAAGAACCTAATGCCACTAATTTCCAATAATTTTTTTGAAATTCCGCTTACACGAGAAGAGAATGGTCTCGGAGTCTGTGCAGGCGCATATATGGCTGGTGGGAAACCTGTGATGGTTATCCAGAGTACTGGTCTTGGGAACATGATCAATGCGCTGGAATCGCTAAATATCACCTGCAACATCCCGCTTCCAATAATTACAAGCTGGCGTGGCGTTTACCAAGAAGGGATTGAGGCACAAAAACCACTGGGTGAGCACCTTCCCGGAATTCTTGAAAGCGCAGAGATAGCATATACCATAATTGACGATTCCGACAGATTGTACAAACTTGATAAAGGAATTATTGATGCATACGAGAACCTGCGCCCGCATGTTATTCTATTTTCACCGAAAGTTTGGGAAGACTCGACCTGCGCGGCATGGGGCGAAAAAGAACTTGTTGTGCCAGAAGAACGTTCAATTGATATTATATTTAAGAGTACGATCAGGAAACCGCAGATGATACGGTTTGATGCAATCGCTGCTGTGGTGCCGCTACTTAATGATGAGATAGTGGTGGCTAATATCGGTGTTCCATGTAAGGAATTGTATGCTCTGGGTGACCGTGATCTTAATTACTATATGTTTGGATCCATGGGACTTGTATCATCCATCGGGCTCGGACTTGCTCTTAGATCCGGGCGCAGGGTGGTCGTGCTTGACGGTGATGGCAGTCTTTTGATGAATCCGAATACACTTGTGGAAATTGCGTGCATGCATCCATCAAACCTTACGATCGTGGCGCTGGATAACGGAGCCTATGGCTCGACAGGTTCGCAGGAAACATTAACTGCAAAGTTTCTTGATCTTGAATTGCTTGCACGGGGATGTGGAATTGAAAACACGGTGAAGGTACATACACAGGAGGAAGTTGAAAATGCATTATCAAGCGCATTGAGTACGGATGTGCTCACATTCATACATGTTATGCTCAAACCAGGGAATACGGATTCTCCGAATATCCCGCTTACTCCTGCTGAGATTACGAAGAGATTTATGTGTGCTTTGGGACACTGATCTGGTATTGGCACAATCGATTTCGAATTTTCACGAAATATGGAGTTATCGTAGGATTGTATCCACTTCAAATCTAAGGGTAATAGACTACATAATACTTGATACTGTGTCTCTGTGAATGTTCATTATGCGTTCAATGGATCTTATTCCGTTTTTTTCTACCAATAGTTTGCAGACCAAGAAAATCTGTTCTTCTGTGAGATGCCGTTTGTAGAATAGGGTACCTTTGGTCTCAGGAAATCTCACACCACATGTTTTACATTTGAACATTTGCTTGCCTTTGGCATTGAACCCC
>JAUVKD010000176.1 GCA_030596385.1 Methanosarcinaceae archaeon
ATTCGATGAGGCGTTTGATAATCTTGGTAATTTTATATAGAGTGTATATAATGAAAAAAGACTTCATTCGGGAATGGAACATTTACTGCCAATTGAATTTGAGGAGGCGTTAATTTTAAATAGTGTTGCTTAATTATCTTCCTATTGGAAGGAGTGCGTCCAGTTAATCAAAACACTTTACAAGCAACAATATATCATATATTAGTGGAATGTAGAATAAAAGCCAGAGGGTAATCCATTGCAAAAAAACAATTCCAGTATTCAGTTTACACAATCTATAATAGAAGATTTGATTTTTAAAACAACATTTGATCCAAAAACAGGGGAAGGAAACGTCATAGTTAACATCTCATTGATCGATGAAAGTTCCCTTGATGAAGTGTCCCCTATATTCAAAATGGTAATTACAAGCGGTTTATCTGTAAGTCCTTACATTAAAATGTTGTATGGGGGTGATGTGATGGGGGATATGAAGATTGAAAAAGGAAAGATAGGGATTGCAACAGTATGTAGCATTACCATTGATGGCATCCTATTAAAGGCTGGAATACCGATAAGACCGAAACTCGGTGGTATTGTCCAGATAAAAAACGGCACCCCTGTGAGATTTACAGATGTTTTAACCTATTCAAGTACAACTATTGACCCTCTGGAAGTCCTTTTGTCACAAAATTTGACCTCAGTCACCCAGATGCTCAGAACAAATACCGGAAACATACTGGCAAATTTACGAGAAGGTCCACTTGCAGCTAGGGACACAATAGAACATACTCTCTCAGACCTGATGGATGCTGAATTTAATGGAATATTGGAAGTCAGCGAACCTAATACGAATATACTGGATGTACCGGTTGAGAGAGATCATCTCGGATTTGTGGTAATCGGTGGCACTAACTCAATGGCAGCTATACAGGAACATGGAATACCGATCCATACCAATGCAATGTCCACACTCATCGATATCAATGAACTTAACCATATTACTGATGTATTATAGTCTTGCATTGAATTAGCAATAATGAATGTTGCAATTTTGTGTTGCTTATTTTGTTTTTGATCAATAGAACAATACAATTTTCCAGCTATTTTTTCAGACTTTTATTATTCCTTGGCAAGATGAAAGGATATGGTATCGATGCGATAAAACCGCACAATGTTACATTCACCCTTCCTGTTGCAGGGCTTCTCTGGTTTGGCTGGTTCGGGTTCAATGCAGGATCAGCACTTTCTACAGATGAGATTGCAGGACTTGTTTCAATCACGCCCGGCGCAGTTTTTGTCACACCGATGCCAGCGATTGTAATAGGATTTATCGCAGGAATTGTCTATTATGGGGGCGTGATGCTTAAAGGTAAACTTGGATACGATGATTCACTCGATGTTTTCGGGGTTCATGGTGTCGGAGGGTTGACGGGTGCCCTCTTAACAGGTGTATTTGCAAGCGTTGGAGCCACAGGTTTTCTTCCTGGCAACTCGCACCAGTTTCTGCTCCATCTTGAAGGAGTTGTCATTACGATCATCTATGCAAGTGTTTGCACGATCATTATCGGATTTGTGCTTGAAAAGACGATCGGACTCAAGGTCTCTGAAAGTGATAAGAATATTGGATTTGACAAGACCCCGCATTGTGAAATCGCGTATAACATTTGAGTGGCAGGGATTATTCGATCCCTGCCAATCTTTTTCCCATTGTCTACTTCTTCAGATGGCGCATCGTCCCAAAATGTCCGGCATAATGTAAAAAGTACGTCCCGTGCATAAAGTCGGGACACACTTTCATATCATGCACAAAAATTAACATATCAAAAGTTATATATATTAGTATAACGGTAACAGATTACCTAATGCCCATTTGAACGGAGGTTAATTCAAAATGGTTCAATCAAAAGAAGATGTGCTAAAGGCAATAGCCGAAAACGATGTGAAGTTTATCCGAACACAATTTACAGACATACTCGGGATGATCAAAAGCTGGGCAATACCTGCTGAAAACCTTGAAGATGCATTCGAGGAAGGCGTAATGTTCGATGGTTCATCAATTGACGGGTTCACAAGAATCGAAGAATCAGACATGAAGTTGATGCTTGATCCGACAACTTTCCGAATACTACCATGGAGACCAAGTGAGGGTGCAGTCGCACGTATTATTGGTGATGTGCAACTTTCGGACGGTACTCCATTTGTGGGAGATCCTCGATATGTATTAAAGAGTGCGATCGCAGAAGCCGAAGAAATGGGATATACAATGAACATGGGCCCTGAACTTGAGTTTTTCCTGTTCAAACTTGACGAGCATGGCAACCCCACAACAGAACTTACAGATACAGGCGGGTACTTTGATTTTGCACCGCTTGACAAAGCACAGGATGTTAGACGTGAGATCGATTACGCTCTTGAACACATGGGATTCAAATTAGAAGCTTCCCACCACGAAGTTGCACCGTCACAGCACGAGATCGACTTTAGATTTGGAGATGTGTTGGGCACTGCCGACAATGTGGTCACATTCAGATATGTTGTCAGGTCGATAGCATATCACAAAGGATACTATGCTACATTCATGCCAAAACCTATTTTTGGCGTAAATGGTTCAGGCATGCACTCCAATCAATCATTGATGACAGTGAATGGTGAAAATGCATTCTATGATCCGAATGCATCAAATGGACTTTCTGAAACTGCAAAATATTATATTGGCGGTCTTCTCAATCATATTAAAGAATTTACAGCACTCACGAACCCACTTGTGAATTCCTACAAGAGACTTGTACCAGGCTACGAAGCACCAATATATCTTACATGGTCTGACAGCAACAGAAGTTCACTTATTCGCATTCCTGCAGCAAGAGGCAAGGGAACCCGTGTCGAATTACGGTGCCCGGACCCAACATGTAACCCATATCTTGCATTTGCAGTCATGCTCCGTGCGGGTCTTGACGGTATCAAAAATAAGATCGACCCGGGTGAGTCAATAACACGTAATGTTTTTGAGCTTACTGAGGATGATCGAACGCATATGGGAATCGATGCATTGCCAGGCAGCTTAAAAGAAGCGATCGATGAAATGAAGCAAAGCGAGTTTGTAAGATATGCACTTGGTGACCATGTCTTTGAGCAGTACATAACCGCAAAGACCGCCGAGTGGGATAACTACAAAGCATGTGTACACCAGTGGGAGCTGGATGCATATCTTAGCATTGTGTAAGGGCTTAGCCCTTACTTTTTTTGTATTTTAGTTCATTTTGCAGTTATTATTAGATTCAGCGGGATCAATTTGAAGCATTAGCTTAGGCTTTGTATTTCATGCAGTAAGCTATATCATGCGTTGTCCAGGTGGCACATTCCATCGCTAGCAAACCCACAACCCAAAGCTGCAATTTCCAAAGCTGCAATTTCCAAAGCTGCAATTTCCAAAGCTGCAAATACAACACCACTTGAAATCCATTTTGGTATGTGTTTAACTCTATGGCGTCATTATTGGGTTGGCTCTCACACATATTTTGGGGGCGATTTTCCCCGTCATTTCCTTTAATATAGCCTCTAAAGATCTGTATGG
>JAUVKD010000071.1 GCA_030596385.1 Methanosarcinaceae archaeon
ATAACGAGCAGTACGGCACGAACTTCATATCCGTCATGCCAACCAACCTGTATGGGCCCGGGGATAATTACGACCCCGAAACCTCGCATGCAATGGCAGCCCTCATCCGAAAGTTCCATGATGCGAAAGTAAACGCTACGTCACAGGTCGTTGTCTGGGGTACAGGATCCCCAAAGCGCGAGTTTTTGCATGTGGACGATATGGCGGATGCGTGCGTGTATCTGATGGAGAACTATGATGCTGTGGATATCGGAGAGTTTGCCAACATCGGGGTTGGGGAAGATGTTACTATTCGGGAGCTTGCTGAGTTGATAAAGGAGATTGTTGGGTACGGAGGGGAGATTGTTTACGATACCTCAAAGCCTGATGGGACGCCGCAGAAACTGCTGGACATTAGTAGGCTACACGGGCTGGGGTGGAAGGCAAAGATCTCGCTTAGGGGTGGGATTAAAAACGTATACGAAGAATATCGTAAAAAATAGGTAAATACATGGTTGAAATTGAAAATCGAGAGTTTTCAGTGATTGATTTGACAGAGTGTCCACTCTGCACTTCAAATGATTTAAATAAAATTTATACAGGTTGGGACGATCGATACGGTCAACCGGATTTGTTCGATGTTGTGGAATGTCGTAACTGCTCACTTGTTTTTTTAAAACAAGTGATAAAACCAGATGAAATTGGAAAATTGTATGAAAAATATTACCCACATGCCAATGATAGAGGGGCTATAACAAAACACCGACGTTTGTATGAACTGCTTCATAAAATGGGCCTGAATTCAATTATTTATTTTTTATATAGATCTGCAAATATTGCACTATACGTAAAGAAAGGCGAATCCGTACTTGATGTTGGGTGTGGGGCAGGCTATAATGCAGAACTGATCCACAGGAAAAAAGGGCAATGGACTGGAGTTGAACTTGATTCACTGCTTTCAAAATATTGTGATAAGGCAGGACTAAAGTGTTTCAACGGCACAATTGAAGATTTCGCATCAACAACTGATGAAAAATTCGATACAATATTATTAAGCCAAATTCTTGAACATGTTTATGATCCAATCGATTTCATCAATGTTTGTAAAAGCCTTTTAAAACCATCCGGGCGCATAATACTTGCCTTGCCAAATTATGGGTCGTCATTTCGTAAGAAATACAAAATGAATTGGATGCACATGCATATACCATATCATTTTTATCAATACAATCATAAAAGCATTGATTATATAGCGAAAAATACAGGCCTGAAAATCTGGAAGTTTAGAACAAGAACCCCAAGCAACTGGTTTTTATGCCAATATAAGCTTAAACCGGTTAAACGCGGGAAGGTAAATCCAACATTCAATTTAAACTTTAATATGGCAATACAACTTTTATTGTTTCCATATCTTTATATGATCGATTCAACCAAACGAGGAGATATACTTATCGTTGAATTGTGCAAAAACGATGCTGCATAAATGTGATTAATATGAAAATATCTATAATAACCCCTTCAAGGAATTCTGAAAAATATATTGAAAATAACCTGGAAAGCGTACATTTGCAGCAAAATGGGGACTTTTCGATAGAACAGATAATCGTAGACGGGAACAGTACAGATAGGACAATTGAGATCATAGAAGCATTCAAAGAGCAGCATAACGCTAACATAACGATAATCCAGGGCAAAGATAAGAACATGTATGATGCCATCAACAAAGGGCTAAAAGCGATGACTGGGGATGTGTGGGCATGTTTGAATACTGATGATCTTTACTATCCTGGGGTTGTTGGTATAGCCATGGATGAATTTACTCGGCATCCAGATATTGACGTCGTGTACGGATATCCAGATATGATTAATGAAAATGGAAATTTCCTGCATACATTATATCTGCCAAAATTCGATCTGGATTTTCTTGTATTGAGAGGATACTGTTTGACAATACTACAACCAGCTTCCTTCCTGCGAAGACGAGTGGTAGACAAAATAGGATATTTTGATATAAATTATAACTATGCGTCTGATTATGATTATTTTATAAGGGTAGGGGCAGGATGTAAACTGAAACTGGTTCATAAAAGTTTTACACAATTCCGAGAACATCCGGATGCAATTACCTGCAATGAAAAAACAAGATCTGTACAAACGACCGAAACTATAGCAATCTCAAACAAATATCTAAACCAATTTGCGATAAAACCGAAAAGTCTACTCATAGATAATCTGAAATTATATTTGATGCAGATGAGACTTAAAAACTTGAAGTATGCCCTTGGAAGAATATATGAACTGACTAGAACTAATTCTTGGAGTTGGTTCTTAAAAGAGCGTATGATGTAAAACCACAATATCAGTTATGTCTTCCGATACCATTTTTTTTATACATGTTCAAAAGTAAACCTTTTGTGAAAAATAAACCATAATAAATTGAATACCACATTAAAAATACAAAATCATTGACACTAGTCAACCTATACATAAAAAAACGCATCAAAGTTATTGCAAAAAATAACAATATCAAAACAAATGTAAGATTAAGTGACATCACAACGCTTATTAACAAAACTAATGGAAAAAGAGCCATTAAAACATTGTATATGGTATATGACATTTGCTGCAAGAAATCCTTATTATTTACGGACCATATAGTCTGCAAATATCTTACAATTGTCCTTCCATACCATTCAGCTTGTTTTTTAAGTTCATGTTTTGTGTGAGGATAATGCCTTCCAATTGTTATTGTACATGCTTTTATTTTTGAACGATCATTCGTTGCAAATATCCTATGAATAAACTCGCGGTCTTCACCAAGACCTAAAGTTGGAATAAAACGAGTTTTACCAATAAATGAACTTCTGAACAAATATATTCCATTCAACCCCCTGATCGTTTTTGAAATGTGTTCCTCTAACTTTGTATCAACCAATGTTTCAAAATTTATAAAAATAATGTTTTGATTTCCACACTCAAAAACAGCTGTGCTAATTGTAATTTCATCAATAAAGCAGGTATCAGCATCTATGAAAAAAAAAAACTCTCCCTGTGCCGTATCAAGTCCAATGTTCCTTGCATTTGCAGGACTGGAAATGTTGCCAAAATCACGCTCATGAAATAGTTTTATCGAAAACAAATCATCGTTTAACTCATCAATACTTGAATTTACTATATCTATTGTACCGTCTACACTGCCACCATCAACAATTATAAGTTCAATAGGCCTGTAATCCTGCTGATGAAGACTGGAAATGAAATCTGATATTGCATCCCCTTCATTCAAAACCGGTACAATACATGATACAATTTGATTAGTACTATGATTATTATTTGTAGTGTTCATGCATATACCCTATGTATTTATCAATAACAAAAATAATTAAATGTGTTCCCATCAAACGTCTTGTGCAACCAATGGCATTAATTAAATATAAAAATAGCGTAGATAACCGAACATCAAAAATATCTGAGTATTATGAATACAATACTAATCCCCCTCTTACTCTCCCTAACGATCACCACCATAACCAGTATCTACTTCCTGCGATACTGCAAGAAATTGACCAAACACATAACCACAGACCTAAACCTCAACACAGACACATCCTACCAACCAACCATCTCGATCATCATACCCACCTACAACGAAGCACTTGTCATTGAAGACAAGATCAACAACACCCTCTCACTAAACTACCCCCCTGAAAAAACAGAGATCATAGTAATCGATTCAGCATCAATCGACGGCACAGCTGACATAGCACAAAGATTCGATCAGATAAAAACAATACGACAAAACGAGCGCCGTGGAAAATCTGCCGCACTTGCAGAAGTCTTCAAGGTCGCAACCGGCGAGATCGTAGTGATCACAGATGCCGATGCAATACTGGACAAGGATGTACTGAACAACGCACTGCCATACCTCGCTGACAAAACAGTTGGTGCCGTAACAGGGAAACAGGTACTCATCAACCCGAATGAAAACGTATCCCAGAAAAGTGAGCAAACATATCGCGAGTTCTTTGACCTGATACGAACGGCAGAGAGCAATATCGGGTACACCATGATCTTCAACGGTCCTTTCATGGCATTTAAGCAGGAAGTCCTCGAAGCTCCATCCGAAAATTCAGTTGCCGATGACACCGAAATGGCGATCAAGGTGATCGAGAAAGGATATCACACACTCTATGTCCCACAAGCGCTGTTCTATGAGAACATACCAGTTTCAAACAGGTCAAGGATCAAACAGAAAGAAAGACGTGCTCAGGGATTGGTACAATCATTCTGGAGACACCGTGGCATACTTTTCAATAAACGATACGGAAAATTTGGAACCACCATCTTTCCTGCTGAATTCGCAGTACATCTGGTACTCCCATTCGCATTATTCGCATCAGTGATCGTGACTGCGATTTCCCTGTTCATGGAACCTGCAAACACGTTGATACTAACACTGGTATACTTCGCTGTAACAGCAGCGTATGCGGCCTCAGCTTATTCCGAAATTGGAAAATTCTTGAGCGAGCCGACCGACGCAAAAGAAAGTTCTCACATAAAAAGTATTGTAATCACATTCCGATCATTCTTACAACTTCAACTTGCACTGCTTACCGGTGCGTTGAAATTAATACTATTCGGCAGCACACATAAATGGGAGCAGATCTCAGATGCGCGCACAAAGATAGAACATGAATAATTATCAAGACTGGATGGGAATATATGGTCAAGTACTCAGATTAAACTTTCCTTTCGCATAGCGATTCACAATGCTTATATCATATAATACAACAATATATTGTAAACCATATATAAAAAATTACCAATGAGTGGAATTACATGACAGATAACAATCAGAAATCAAAAGTTATAAGTGCCCTCCCTTACTGCGCAGGAGTGATTATCTCATTCCTGATAGCACTTTACATCAGAACAGTCCCCAAAGCAGGTGTATTCCTGTCAAACGGCTTCGTGCGGTTCGGAGGAAATGACCCCTGGTATCACCTGCGGAACGTAGAAGTAATGGTACACAACTTCCCGCACATGCCCTGGTTCGATGCATACACATTGTACCCATCAGGAATTCCACAGCAGTTTGCCCCCTTGTTTGACATGGTGCTTGCCACGAGCATCTGGATACTGGGGCTCGGCAACCCCAGTCAGGACCTTATCAACACCGCATGTGCATACTATCCTACAGTACTTGGCGCACTCGTAGTAGTTCCCACATACTTCGCTGCCAAATGGGTATTCGATCGCAGGGTCGGATTGCTCGCAGCACTTCTGGTAGCAATCGCCCCCGGGCAGTTCCTCTCAAGATCGATGATCGGTTTCAATGACCACCACATCGCAGAAACCTTGCTCTCCACAATAGTGGCCATGTTCCTGATCATAACGCTAAAAGTTGCACGGGAACACCCAATCACTTTTAAGAACATAAAGAACATGAATTTCGAAGCATTAAAACCTGCCCTCCCTTATTTCATACTTACAGGAGTGTCGCTCGGTGCATACTCACTCGCATGGGCAGGAGCACTCTTTTTCAGTTTCATCATCGGGATCTACATCACAGTCCAGCATATCATCGATCACATGCACAAACGCTCGACTGATTATCTGGCAGTCGGCGGAGTGATAGTATTTGGCATAGCACTTATGATTGTTCTGATAACACCCTATGTTGGATACTCAAAACCAATGCTCATCAAAGGCCTCTTCGCCGGCATTGTCGCATTCCCTCTCTTCACCCTAATCTCAATCGAACTCAACAAACGAAAACTCGAAAAATACTATTACCCACTCTCAATAGCAGCCCTCTCCATCGCAGCAATCGCCCTGGCAAAAGCATTATCACCATCAACCTACGCCCTCATCGCCAGCTTAGCCAGTTACTTCATGCGAACCGGCGGCGG
>JAUVKD010000162.1 GCA_030596385.1 Methanosarcinaceae archaeon
TGCACAAGTCCAAGCATAAGTCCTGCAATAACAGCACCCGGGATGCTGCCAAGACCTCCTATTATGATGACTGTAAATGCCATTATACCGGGTATGGTACCCATGTACGGATTAAATGGAGTGAGAATAGCAGCAACTGTGCCTGCCGCCGCGGCAAGAGCAGAACCTATACCGAAACTCAACATATACATATGGTTGACGTTCACACCCATTAACATTGCTGCCTCATGGTTCTGGCTCGTGGCTCTAAGCGCCCGACCTACATCTGTTTTTGTAAGGAATAAATATAGGCTGATAAGTATCAAGGCCGTAATACCAATGGCAATAAGCCGATCATAGGTTATGTTCAACATTCCTAAATCCAGGGTCATTGAATTAAATGGACTGTTGATCTTCCTGATATCATCTGTCCATAATTTTACAGCTGCATTTTGAAGAATATATATTAACCCCAGACTTAAGAATATCTCGTTAAGTTTTCCGGTACCTTGTACCTTCCTGAAACCATAACGCTCTATTATTACACCAAAAATACCTACGATTAACATTGATATGAACATGATAAGGTATGGATTGAGTCCTGTATAATGATACACCCAAAAACTGGTGAA
Organism: Methanosarcinaceae archaeon; assembly: GCA_030596385.1. Classification (GTDB taxonomy): domain Archaea; phylum Halobacteriota; class Methanosarcinia; order Methanosarcinales; family Methanosarcinaceae; genus Methanovorans. Next base: position 612 of record JAUVKD010000162.1, read on the forward strand.
TGCACCCAGCATCATGATCTCACCGTGGGCAAAGTTCACAACTTTCATAACTCCGAATATCATGTTGAGGCCTACTGCCATAAGCACATATATGCATCCGGCGGTCAGGCCCCAGATAAATACCTGAATCAGAGTCGTTATTTCAGTCATAGTAAGAAATACTCATGATAATATAAAAACGGGTGGATTAATTCATCCACCAATTTCATAGTTGTCAGGTAGTATGAAATCCTGACTCTTTAGATTTTCCGGCAGTACAATGACAGGCCTGAGTTCTTCAGTTTCATTGTTCCAGAACATTTGTTCAATAAATATCTTAGGTGATATTTCATTGTACTCATCAAAGACAATATTTCCGCCTTCCATCAAAATGAGCATCTCCGTTTCGTTTGTCTGTTTGATGGCATCATTAACAGCAGTCCTGTTCAGGGTGCCTGCACGTTCTATTGCGGAAACAGCCAGGTAGATACCATCATAGGTATCAGCGCCCATCATACCGGGCATTACATTCCACCTGGCAAGATATGCTTCTTTATATGGCTTAATCATAGTAGTATAATCGGCGGCATAAGGTGCGAATTTGCTCTCAAGCAGCTGGCCATCGCCCCATTCTCCAAGCAAGTTATAGAATGCCGGATCCTCGTTGCATTCCACTGCCATGTAGATAGTATTAAGGCCCACATCCCTCTGTCCCTGAATATAAATGCTGGATGTGTCTTTCACAAAACCGACTGTGTACACAGCATCAGGTTTGGTGTCTGCTATTTTGGTAAGATATGTATGGAAATCTGTTTCATCTGTGGGGTATTTTTCCTGTGCCACCAGTTCTATGGGCAGGTTGTTATCCTCAATGTATTTTATACTGGAATCAATAACACCTTTTCCATAGGCATCATCACGATATATTAGTGCAAGTCTCAAGTCCCTGTCTGCGGCAACCAATGGTTTGAGTTCGTCCACAAAGAACAGCAGGATCGGCTGCGAGTAGTCATCAGTGGTTGAGCAGTAATGGTAGAAATAACTGGTATCGATCTCAGTCCTTCTGGTTACCTGTGAACTGGACGCACCTGTTATTATGTATGGTACTTTCCCGGCAGCAGGTACCTGGTCAGCCAGTGTGACACCACTGGAAAAACCGCCTACAAGCACTACTACGTTCTCGTTGGTGATCAATCGCTCAACTGCTGTTACACCTTCGGTCGGTAAGGTCTGGGTGTCGCCTTCCACCAGTTCCAGTGGTATTTTTATGCCATGATCTTTTACAAATACACCGCCATCTGCATTGATCTCTTCTACTGCAAGGATTGCAGCCTGTTTCATGTCATTGCCCACATCAGAAGCACCACCTGATAATGGTGCCACCAGTCCGATCTTTATGGAATCCGGTACTTCTGCCTGATCAGTGGGGGTAGTACAACCTGCAGTAATAATGGCTGCAAGTATCAGTGATATAATTAATATATTTCCTTTAATAATTTTCATTATTGTCATTCCTCCGAAATGATATGGAATAAAACTATTATAATTGCGAATAATTAAATATATAAGTCTTCCGAGATTGATAGTATCTCCAGTGAACTGTGCAATTTTCTTATGTAAATCACCACATGGGTTTTTGATCCACGGTTGGGCGAAAAGGAAGTTATTGGTAAATGGAAGTTATTGGTTTATGCGTTTAACAAAGCGGAAATAAGGTAGAATATACATTCACAGCATGTTTTTGTACATTTGACAACAAATCACATCTTTTTGAATCAATTCCAACTATGAGGGGGCCGAAATTCACGACATTAAGTTCCCACACCGCTTCCGGCATTCCGAGATCAAGCCAGTGAACATTCGATACATTCTTGATGGATTCCGCTGCAAGTGCTGCGCATCCGCCTGTGTATGTCAAGTACACACATTTGTTTTTGAGGGATCCTGATACATTCTGCATGCCACCTTTTCCGATAAGTGCACGAACATCAAATTTTTCAAGCAGGAACGGTGTCATTTTTGACATCCGACTGCTTGTTGTAGGACCTGCTGCGACGATATGCCATTTGTTTTCTATTTGTTGCATTAGCGGTCCGCAGTGATAGATTACCGAACCATTCAGATCAAACGGCAATGGCTTGCCTTTTTCTTCCATTTCGAGTATCCGGGCATGTGCTTCATCTCGTGCCGTGAACAGGGTACCTGTCAGGTAGACGATATCACCTGCATTTAGTTGTGTTATGTCGTTTTTACCAAGCGGTGTTGTCAGGTGATATTCCATTTATTCATCACCTCCAATAGTAATAGATGCATGACGGTTTGCCCAGCATTGTATATTTACTGCAACAGGCAAGGATGCGGTATGACAATGTGCTGTCTTTATGTGAACGGCAAGCGCGGTCGTGTCGCCTCCAAGTCCCATTGGACCTATTCCTAGTGAGTTAATGTCGCGAAGTATGTCACGTTCAAGTTCGTCCACCTTTTCGGAGTCAGTTTGCAGATCCATAAGCAATGCAGATTTAGCAAGGCGTGCCGCCTTATCAAACGAACCGCCGACCCCGACCCCAACTATGATCGGTGGGCAAGGCATTCCGCCTGCGTTTAAAACGGTTGTAAGAATAAATTTGCGAATACTGCCAACTTCGGTGGGGTTGAGCATTGTTATTGCACTCATGTTTTCGGAACCTGCGCCTTTTGGAGCGACTGTAATTGTTATTTTATCTCCGTCAACAAGTTCGTATTTGATATCAGGCAGACCAACGCCGGTATTATTTCCACTATTTTTTCGAGTGAAAGGGTCAACAGAATTGGGACGCAGTGGAATTGATTTAGTTGCTTGTTTAACTCCTTCAACGATCGCATCTCCAAGATCAAAATCAAGGTGGACTTCCCGCCCCAGTTCTACAAAAAAAACAAGGATGCCGGTATCCTGGCACATCGGGATGCCATGCTCTTTTGCAATCTTGATGTTTTGAAGAATTGCATATAATTGCGCTTTTGCTATCTGGTTTGTTTCACGTATCTGCGCTTGCTTGAGTGCATTTATTACGTCAGGTGGGAGCTCGATTTCCGCTTTTTTCAGGATATCGATGATTGCGTTAACCACTGAACCTTTTGTTATATTACAAGTCAAGAAAAATCTCCATGTATGTGTTTTTGTGATATGTTAAGGCAACTCGTGTTATTATTGAATACATAAACCTGTTTTATAAATACTTATAAGTTGTCACATTATTTAATGGAAAATATTGGTTTAATACGCAAAATTCATGTAATAAAAATTATTTATTATATTATTACGATTTTGCGAATGTGTTTTTATCAATTTTGTTCTGAATATTCGATTTCAAACTGAA
>JAUVKD010000088.1 GCA_030596385.1 Methanosarcinaceae archaeon
TAATTGCAGGGTCTATAAAAGTCTGCAACTCAATGATCGGTTGAAGTATGTTCGTGTGCATGATGTAAGTGTATGACATGCACAGGTACACATATATAAGGGAAACCAGAGCAACTATGGCAAGTATTATCCCAAAAATTCTTAATGGATTTTTCTTATGACTCATTTGGATTCACCTTCCATAACCTCATCATACCATTGCGTATATTCATGCTGAACTTCATGCGCATCCATATATCCTGTGAACATTGTCTTATCAACCGGGAAACGCGCTGGTGTGAGATGTACAACATAGAAATGCAGCAAAATACCGGCTAAACTCAGTATTGCAAAACTGCCGTGTACAAATTTCAAGGAAAGTATTATCGATTTAGGTAGGATTGATGTAAAAAACCATGGTATCCATATAACAATACCTGTAACTCCCATGATCAGGGCATCAAAGATTGCAACACTGAAAATATCGATCTTTTCAAGCCAGTTGTATTTGCGGTATCCTTCGGGCTGCTTTCCAATGTGGAATGCATATAATACATCTTTTACAGCTGCTTTGCCATCATGGAGACCCGGAAGCACATTTTTCAATGGTGAGAAATCGATGAATGCCAGGTAGAGTGCAAAATAGATTGTATAATATATAGCTGATGCAACAAGTGCAATCCCGGCAACCCGGTGTATATACATCATCTTTGAAAGACCAATAAGTTCCGGAATCCATCCAAGTTCTTTAGGAAATAGAAGTGAGATTCCTGTGATATATAATATCATTATCGAAAGTGCACACACTGTGTGTACTCCAATCTGTGCTTCTGAGAAACGTTCTATCATCTTAGCTGACATGGTTCACCTCACTAATTTCTAATAAGCCTAAGATGTACAATTAATGTAAGGAATGTAAGGAAGCATGCTCCACACACAACAATCAGTGTCAGACCAAGCTTGAGATAACCAAGTAGTTCATATTCGGTACTTGTCATTAATGGAAGCGATGTGTCCGGTGTATTGTACATTGACACTAAACCCATGACCAACCACACAAGTACAATGGTAATAACACATGCTATAAAACTAATATTTGATTTTGTAACCATTTTTATTCTCCTATTACACCAGCGGATTCGAAATCGATTATTCAGCTGCCATTTCAAGTTGTTTAACAACTACAGCAATTGCATTTCTTAAGCGCTGCTCATTCAGGATCTTCAGATCCGGCGATACATATTTATTAATTTCAAACTTTTTCGGAATTTCCTTCCTATTGAGATCTAATGATTTTTCAAGCGTTCCTTTTTCAGAAGATATTCCCCAAAAACTCACATTTAAGAAAACTCCCATTACATGCGCTTTTATCTCGATCCTCTCAAGGTGTGATTTGGGATTTATGTACACCATATTGTGGGACTCAACGCCGAAATTTTCTTCGATTCCATTCCAGCCGTGCTCTTCCATTAATTGATGAATGGCAACGATGAGATACTTATCTTTCGCTGATGCCGCTGTATCACCTTTTCCTGTGCTGTGGTCACTCATAATAATACATCCTTTATAACAATAATATTCTATATTAGTCATTGGTCGACAATACTTATATCTTTCGAAATTCACTCAGTAACGATGGTTTAATAGCAATAAGATACTTTGATTATGTATGAACTCAAAAGCTGCTGTAATTATCGGATTAATGTTAGTTTCCCTGATATCATTACTATCGGTAGGATGTGTAGATCAAAAAGCGGGTGAATATGAACTTATAAATGGCACAAAACCATATCATGAATCCCGGGACATAATGGATACAATTGTTACCATTGAAGTCCTTGATAACAATGAAACACATGCATTGAAATCTATAAATCGGGCATTTGATAAGATATATTATGTAGACAACCTTATGAGCTCATACAGGAATGACAGCGAACTTAGCATCCTGAACCGTCAGGGGTATCTGGACAATGCAAATCCTGACCTTGTCTGTGTGCTTGAACGTTCAATGTATTATTCACAGGTCAGTGATGGTGCTTTTGATATTACCATAAAACCCATACTTGACCTGTGGAAAAGCAAGTACAGCCCTGGTGGCACATACATGCCCCCTACACCTGAAGAGATAAATGAGACACTGGAACTTGTTAACTATTCAGGTATTGCATTTAATGGAAGCAACATCTCACTTAGACCAAACATGAGTATAGTAATTGGTGGTATTGCAAAGGGATATTCTGCTGACATGGCAATTGAGTCTCTCAAACTTGATGGGATTACAAGCGGTTTTGTGAACGCAGGTGGAGATGGGAGATTTATTGGTCTTAACGAACAGGAGATGCCATGGAAAATCGGGTTGCAGAATCCAGATAAAAGTGGCGGAGCAGTCATAATTATGCAACTAAGTGATATGGCTGTCGCAACAAGTGGTAACTATGAACGCTATTTCAGTGATGCTGCAAAGGTATCTCATATTTCAGATCCAAGAACCGGATATTCATCCATTGAATTAATAAGTGCCACAGTAATCACAGATAATGCAATGGATGCTGATGCTCTTGCAACAACTGTTTTCGTTCTGGGCGAAGAAGAGGGAATTGTTTTGATCGAGAGTCTTGATGGCGTTGAGTGTCTGATAATCACAGATGACAAGAGGATAGTGCGTTCAAGTGGGTTTGATAAATACGAGATCGAACAGGATAAATAACAGAACAAATTCAGCATCCTCTTCAAATCTTAGGGTAACTGACTTCTTTTTGAAATCGAAAACCTGCTAAGGCAATTGATTTAGATAATCCCAATATGCATTTTACCCTGCATTTTGAAGAGGATACCAAATTCATATGTTTTACTTTTTGTCCGTATCAATTTTTTGCTTGTGAAGTATCCATCCGGAAGAATCATTTTTTACATTTGGTGACACGACTATTGTATCATCACTCATCCTTAGTCTTGATTTTCTCAGCGTAACATCAATTATTTTTCTTGCTAATTGTGCTCAAAGATACAAATCCGGGTATAAGGTAAGCAGGCAAGGTTAATAGTTATTTGAATCCGGCACCGTATTATTTTAGTGTTTTTTAAAAAATAAACGGTTTACCGAGTGGCTGAATGGTCACATGTATTCTTTTACAAAAGACTTACACATCTTTAATACCTGGACAATTTGGGCTGTACATTTACATTTTGTCGAAAACATCTAAAAAGTATGAAATATAATAACCCTGTACGTTAACTTTGCACAATTCCATAATCTAGTGTCTCAACAAATTAGTTCTTATACATAATGCTTAGACAATTTCTCGTCAGCCTTCTCACTCGTAAACTTCCAGTTGATTTTCTTCTTACAGTCATTCCGTCTCTTGGTCCATGCTGCCACTTCGTATGCCAGTATATCCATATTTTCGATCCGCCTGTCGGTGCACTCGATATCCATCACATTGATCTCGATTTTAGCGGCATTAAGCCAACTTGCGTGCTTTGGCGTGTAATGGAACTCTATCTTGTCCAAAATTCTTTTTGCTTCCTCTTCGCTGAATGCCTTGTAAAATGACTTTTCTTTGTGAGTGTTGAGATTGTCCATGACTAGCCGAATATTTTTAACGTCTGGATATTCTTCATCAACAAGCATCTTCACAAACTGCGCAAAATCCACCATGGTTCTACTTTTGGTGACCTGAGTCACCCGTTTTCCTGCTTTGAACTCTACTGCCATGAACACATTTGCCGTACCGTTCCTGATGTATTCATAATCGTATTTCTCAGGACATCCAATCTTTAGGGGGATGGATGTTCTCTTATCTCCAAGAAGTTGCTTTGGCTTCTCGTCAAAACAAACAAGGGGATTTTCCGGGTCGTACTCTTCTTCGTAAAGATCGAGAACATTGTACATACGTTTTCTATATTCAGCATTAATTGTCTGGATGCACCACATCCGCCTTAACCAAGGTTTTGTTTTGCTTTTTTTAAAATAAGCCTGATACTCTCCTTATTTATTGTTTCAAACCCTTTCTTTTTTTTCATCTATTTTGTTAGTAATGTAAGTGTCCATCTCTTGCGCCCATCAGGTGATTTGGTGCATGCCTGCGCTATAACTTCTGCCTCATGCATCTCGGTATACTTTTTGGGCTGACCTGATCTTGGTTTCTCCGCGAGAGCGCTTTGGAGACCTTCTTTGCGGTATCTCTTCTTGATATTTGAAATCGTAGCTCTGCTAATTCGCAGCGTATCTTTTATTTCCATTTCGGTTTTTCCGTCATTGACCAGAAGCAAAATATGTGCCCGAGTCAATTCTCTCGCGCTTTTCCGCCCCTTTTTCACGAAATTGATAAGATAATCTATCTCTTTTCCTGTAAGTTTTAATTTTACCATAGAATGTGGATGAACTCAAAGATATATAAATTTTGTATGAAAATTAAGTTGTCAAGACACTAGTGATTTTTCACTTTTTTCGCCGAACATACCCACTTAATTAGGTAAATACTGTTTTCCAATCGTTCATTTTTTGAAAAACTTGATCTTCAATACTCAAACATCTTATAACCATTTTTTTTCAGCATGAAAACAAAAAAACTGCCGTCAATATGGCATCCAATTCCATAAAAATTGATAGCTATAGCTCAACCCCTCTAAAAAGTACCAATCTGAAGTATATCAACTAATTGTAAAAGGTCTGAACAATCCGAAGAGTTCTAGCAGTGTTGGTTTTATGCCTTCGAACATCCCTGCTCTTTTCATAGCAGCAAGTTTCATCTGATAAAGAATGCCTCTCTCGGTTCGAAATTGTTTTTTCCGATGTGTTTTGAGACTTGTTGAATAAAAGTTTTCAATGGCGTTATTCGTAGCCGGAGCACCCTCAAAAAAGTGAAATGCTGTAAGATTCATCCAGTATTTTTTAATCATTTTCAATCGATACTGTATATTTTCATCAAACGAATCGACTTCATTCATCAGCTCAGTAAAGTTTTCTTCCGTTTTTTCAAGACTGTTAATTTCAAGATTTTCTTTATTCCTTCTACGAGCAAGTTCTAATTCGTGTACGTAGTCGTAGAAAGATTTCTTTGCGATTTTAATCCAGGATTTGTAAGCATTTTCATCTTGAATTATTTTAATTTCTTCCAGTTCGAGCTTGCGAAGCATTTCAATTTCTTTCTCACGATTGTAGAATATATTCAATATTCTGTATTTCAACAATTCCTGCGCAATGGATGTATATCTCGGAAAATCCTTGACGACAAGCTTGTTTAAATGAAACAAGCAACACTGATGTATTAAATTCTCTCCAAATACTTCTTTCAGCACAGGAGGATAACTTGAGTAAAAATCTGTCACGATGAATATAGGTTTTGATGTGCCTCGATTACATCGAGGCTGCTGGCGTACGAAGTACGCAGCATGTCTAAGTTCGCCAACAAAAATTGTTTTATTGTTTCAGGATCTTTTTTATCAAACAGTTCGTCTGCCA
>JAUVKD010000170.1 GCA_030596385.1 Methanosarcinaceae archaeon
AGAAAGGAGGTTTGGATAATCTTCCAGCACCAAATGGTCATCAATACACTTTCTATATGAAGGTTAAATTCGACGAGAATGCAGGCAATGACTTCCAAGGGGATGCTCTTAATTTGGATGTGACTTTCACTTTGAATCAGGATGCAACCCAGTGAAGTAAACGAAAATTAAGTCAAAACATAGTGGACAGTCCCCTGTCCACACCTTTTTTCTTTTTTAAGGGACAAAAACCATAAAACCAAACTAAAAAAACAACCTATGAAAACCTTGGACATAATTTCAACAATATTATTTATCATTATTATCACGCCGCTTATAGGCGTTATAGTTCCAACAGGGTCTGTACATTTCATGACAGTATCAGGCGTCAGTATGGAACCAACCATATCAGAGAGTGATATTATTATAGTTACACCCGTAGATACCTCGCAACTTGCAGTTGGGGACATTATCTCTTATAGTCACCTGTTCGAGAATGCACGGCAACCGGCTACAATAACCCACAGGATCGTGGGGTTGGCAGATGGTGGGTACAGGACAAAAGGGGATGCACACGCACAGGCAGACGACTACACGGTTGCGTCTGAGGATGTAGTGGGTATCATGCAGTTCAAGATACCTTATCTTGGAATGCTCGTGCATTTTGCCGACACTGCGGCAGGATTGGTAGTACTTGTGCTCGCACCGGCACTGCTCATAATCGGAGCTGAGGTGCACAAGATCATCAAACACAAAAAGGGGACCGGGGTATGAATAAAATAATTAAGACCTTGCTGATGGGTATATTGCTCATCCAATTTGTATCTCTTGGCAGTACATACTCTTACTTCACAGACACAGAGTATAGTGTTGGTAACACATTCACTGCCGCAGTATGGGATACACAGGCAAGTTTTCTTGAGGTGAACACTTCTAAGACTCATCTCACAGGTACGGGTGACCAGTCAAAACTCCACGGCACCACCATCAGGAACATTGGTAGCGAGAACATCATTGTTGATATGATACAAGTGGATTGGAATACAACCGCAGGGATGGCAAATGTAACTGAAATAAAGATACGTGGGCAAGTTTTCTTTAGCGGCAGCAATCAATCAGGAGAGGTAATTGATGGCATCGATTATGTTCTTGAACCTCAATCAAACGCTGTGACAACGAATTTCAAGTTTGATGCATCGGTATCATATCCATTTACCAGTAAATTTATTATGAGTGACGGGGCATCCAAAACAGTAACAATAACTGACAACCTGAAAGTGCAAAAATTGAATAACTATGACATCTTAATCATTGATTGTGATTATTGTGACGATGACCACTGTGATGATGACGATGATTAATATGAGGATGTATGAAAAAAAAGAACATCATCTGGATACTATTATCAATTCTCACATTAACATTCCTGTTTAATTTCATAATACCTGTGATCACAGGCTCAACTCAACTCTTGATCGTGCTAAGCGGCAGTATGCATCCTGTAATGCGGGTTGGTGACATGGTAGTGGTGGAAAGCACATCGCCGGATGAGATCAATGCCGGAGATGTAATTGCCTACAACGACCCGGGTGGCACCCCGAATGTTATGATTACTCACCGCGTTTTGTCAATAACTGAAGGTGAAGAACGTCTGTTTCAGACAAAGGGGGATGCGAATGAAGAACAGGATGCATACATGGTGCCAGCATCAAAACTGGTTGGTGAGATGGTTTTTGTCATCCCGTTTGCCGGGTACCTGCCCGAAACAACCAAAAGCACATCCCTGTTTTTCGTCATGATAATATTGCCTGCACTCCTGCTCGTATTGGATGAGATCAGGAACATTATGCGATATAACAACCCCATACATATCCGCAAAACGGAAAAAAACAAAAGGAAAATTCCGCGAGTTCCGCTTTACGGTATTCGAAGCAAACGTCTGGTCTGGATCGTATCTATCGGCATATTTATCCTTGCTGTATTAATGCTTCCAACCGCAATGGAAAGTGAACATACCAATCTCGAATCGGAATATACCATAAAGAACAATGGTTATTCCCAAAGTGTATTTGTAATAACACCTGATGACATTTCCCAGAGACTTTCAATAACGCCCTGGTATGCGGTTGTACCGCAAAATGGCGACACTATGATAAGATCAGATGAACAGTTACAGGTTGACATTGTTGCAGTACCATATGCTTTGCCCGTATTCTGGATAATCAAATTGGCACAAATGAATCCGTATTTACCATTCATTGCTACAATAGGAATTCACACAACTTTCATTGCTTTTGTTTCATTGCCTTTGTGGTACCAGAGATCAAAACACCGAATGCACAACAAACCTAAACACAGAAAACTTTCTCTTATTGGGCGAATGAAAAATTTCAATCCAATCAGCAAAATATATTAATGCTACATACAAGATAACTGTGTTTATAATTAAAGAAGCTAAAAAATGGGGGATTTCATCTGAATTTAACAATAATTAAGATTAGGAACATTGTACTAAACAATTACAGGATTGTTTTTGCAGTGTTTGGTTTACTACTTCTGGCGTCATTGATCTTCACATATATTGCATTCACTGAGCCGGTATATCGGACTGATCAGGTAATCTCTTCATCGTACACCCATTCAGGAAATTACAAATTCACAGCACCGGTGACAGAAAAAAACCCTCTATATCCGTTCGGTTCAAATCTTGAAATGGGAATGCCTGCATATTTTTTCAGTATATCTCCTACTATGGATACATCATTTACATACACCCTCATGGCAACCGATTCAGCAAATGTGGATGTGGAACTCAAGACCATGGTCGTTGCAACCGCAAGCGGCAGTACTGATGATGGAACAAAGACATTTTGGCAAAAGAAGTTTCCAATTAAAAGTTCCGAGTCGCGGAAAATAACAGATGGGGAGTCATTGACTCACCGATTCATAATTGATGTGCCGGATGTTCAATCCATGGTAAAAAGTGTTCAGGACCAAATAAAATATTCACAGGATACCGAAATTGAACTTGTAACGTATGTCACATATCAGGGTACAATAAATGGAAAAACTGTCACCGGAACAGATGAATTCCCAATACCTCTTACAATCACATCTTCATATTACCAGATGCCGGAAAAACTTGGTGACGAAAAAATAATTGACACGTATGAAACACGAAAAACACCAATTGATCCTCCATTCTTGTCAAAAGCGTTACCCTTCACAGCATTGTTATTTTCAATTGCATTTATGTCGTTATTAGGGATATGCAAAAAAGGATGCACTGTTGTCGATCAATCACTTCTCGATAAATTGAAGCGCGAACATGAGATTGACCGCGAACATGCACAGTTCAATGAATGGATCAGCAACGGCGTATTTCCAAATGATACGACCCTACTCACAAAGATCGAGATCGACACGCTTCAGGACATTGTGGATGCCGCCGTTGATATGAATGAACGGGTAATTCATGATGCTGATTCTGGCACATATTTTGTAATACACGGCGGTTTACTGTATTATTTCAGGAAGTCCACACCGGATAATCTTTTGATGTCAGATGGGGCATCTGGTGTTGACATCTAATTTCACTTGAATGTCAATTTATAAAATCCTTCCAATAACTTAAAACAAGCCATGCCCCCCATAAAAGAAAGAACCAGAGCCAACCTCTACGGCATCAAAGGTAAACACAACGTCCATTCATGGAACGGACTTGCCATTCATTTCAAGAACAGCAGCAAAGTTCAAAGATGTGAGCGGTATGACACCTGCACATCAAACAAGAGATCATCTTCCTGCATGTTCTCCATCAAACGATTCGATGCTGTCTACATGTTGGAATCCGAATTCA
>JAUVKD010000021.1 GCA_030596385.1 Methanosarcinaceae archaeon
ACAAAATCACGGTGTCCCGGGCAATCCACGATCGTAAAATAGTATTTATCAGTATCGAATCTCTTGTGTGCGATATCGATCGTGATACCCCTTTCTCGCTCTTCCTTAAGTGTGTCCATGACCCATGCGAATGCGAAAGATTCTTTCCCTTTCTCCTTTGCTTCTGCCTTATATTTCTCAATAAGGTGTGCAGGTACTGCACCGGTCTCAAACATTAACCTCCCGACAAGTGTAGACTTACCGTGGTCGATGTGACCGATGACTGCTAAATTCATATGTGGTTTCTCAGCCATAATTAAATCCTCCTTTTAATAATTGTATATTTCAATCAAATTGATATGTTTTGCCTCATATAGTTGTTTACACGTTTAAACCTTTCCGAAGGCACAAACAAAATAAACAGCAATAAGACGGAGTAATCCCGCCTTACATACTAATGAAATCGGATGGTTGTGGCAATTGCGCCTTCAATCCTTTTCTCTCACGTATCTTTGATACAACCTCAACCACCAGGTTCTTTGGAAGAGGTTCGAATCCTGCAAATTCCGTGCTCCACATTGCACGTCCCTCAGTTGCCGATCTTATATCACCTGCAAATCCGAACAACTCCGAAACCGGTGCCTTGGATTCGATTATAGTCATATCGCCTTCTGATGTCATATTAGAGATTATACCCCTGCGACCTTGGATCTCCTTAGTCGCACCGCCCATATTATCCTGTGGAACCTGAATGAACACTTTCTGGTATGGCTCGAACATTGTATCCTCTGCCATCAGCATAGCAGCCTGTATTGCCTGCCTTGATGCCGGAATAACCTGTGCCGGACCGCGGTGCACTGCATCTTCGTGAAGTTTTGCATCCACCAGTGATACTTTAACACCCATGCATGGTTCCCTTGAGAGTGGTCCTGCCTTCATAACTTCCTCAAATCCTTCCAGAATGAGTTCCATAGTCTCGTTTAAGTGCTGAATACCCTTTGTCATATCAAAATATATATTGCTCTCAAATATGTCAGCAATACCTTTTGCTTCCTCTTTGCTCAAACCGACTGCCATCAATTTTTCACGGCGCTCAAGTTCCGGCATTCTCATTGATACCTCACCGCTCTTGACAAGTGCAATAACTTCAGGTGAAAGTGGCTCAACAACAACATAGAACCTATTGTGCCGATTTGGTGATTTACCTTCAACAGGACCTGCCTTTCCGGTTATTGTTTCACGGAATACAACAATCGGTGGAGTTGTGGATATCTCAACACCCTTATCACGCTCGATTCTGTGAGCTATAACCTCAAGGTGCAACTCACCCATACCTGCCATCAAGTGCTCACCTGTCTCTTCATCAAGGGTTATCTTAAGTGTGGGGTCTTCCTTTGCGACTTGTCTTAATACCTCTACAAGCTTTGGCAGATCCTTCATATGCTTTGCTTCGACAGCAACAGTTACGACAGGTTCACTTGCATGAGTAATGCTTTCAAATGACACCATATTCTCAAGTGTAGTAACTGTAGAACCAACGATCGCATCCTTTAATCCGGTCACAGAAGCAATATTCCCAGCCGGGATCTTCTCGACTTCAATTCTTTCGGGACCCATGAAAATACCAACCTGCTGAACCCTGTTCTGCCTGGCTGCACCTGAAACATAAACTTCCATTCCCCGTGAAAGTGATCCACTAAACAACCTGCCGGTTGTGACTTCTCCCGCATGTGGATCCATTGAGATATCAGTAACCATAAATGCAAGGTCCCCATCAGCATTTGCAGAAGCCATGGATTTACCGATCTCACTTTCCATATCGCCATGCCAGATTACCTTTACCCTGTCTTCCTGTGCATCAATCGGACTTGGAAGGAAACGTATAACCATATCATTCAATGCGTCATGAAGTTGACATTTATCGGCAAGTTCCTTCATATTCTCATCACGGCAATAATTGAACACATCATTAAATGAAACACCTGTTTTTTCCATCATAGGTACACTGATCGCCCAGTTGTACAGTGCAGAACCAAACGCAACAGTACCTTCAGCCGCATTTACTCTCCATCCTGCTTTATAGCGCTTTTCATCCATACCTTTGATAAGTTTGTTGACATGGTCGATCAATTTGCCCAGTCTGATCTGCATCTCCTGTGAATCGACCTGTAACTCATTAATAAGCCTATCAACCTTGTTGATGAACAAAACCGGCTTGACATGTTCCTTTAATGCCTGTCTTAAAACAGTCTCGGTCTGTGGCATCGTACCCTCAACAGCATCGATAACAACGACCGCACCATCCACCGCACGCATTGCACGCGTAACATCACCGCCAAAGTCAACGTGTCCGGGTGTATCAATAAGATTTATCAGGAATTCATCGCCTTCATACTCGTGCACCATTGACACATTTGCTGAATCTATTGTAATTCCCCGTTCCTGTTCCTCCTCATCAGAATCCATGAATAACTGTCTACCTGCAAGCTCTTTTGAGATCATTCCTGCGCCTGCTAATAGATTATCCGATAAAGTAGTTTTACCGTGGTCGATATGTGCAACAATACCGATATTACGGATCTTTTCCGGTTTATACATAAGCGCTGTCACACGCTCAACCATTTTCTTCCTTCGTCCCATACTTACTACCTACATAAAATTATCATACAAAAAAATGACAGACGCATTAACGCGCTGCCTTTGCGACTCTTTCTTTTCCGTCTTTGCGGTTTATCGAGAAACACTTTGCATCACGCTTTGATGCTGCAATGATTTCAGATGCAAGACATTCTGCAATTGACCTTTTTGACTTGAATGCAGACTGACTGGCACCCATAGATATATACCGAAGTGCTGCATCAACACGTCTTTGTGGTGCAGTATCCACTGCTTTTGGCACGGATATTCCACCGTACTTCAGCCTGACAACTTCCTCTCGTGGTCCTGCATTGGAAATAGCTTCAACCAATACCTGTACAGGATTCTGTTTTGTCCTATTGTTAATAATATCAAAAGCATCGCTCACAACACGCATTGCAAGCTGCTTCTTACCTGTGTTTTGGCCATTTCGCATAATATTATTGGTCAATCGTTCCACAATTGAAAGATTTGACTTATTGAACTGCTGTCTTGCATGCTTTCCGCTTGTGTGCGGTAAAACAACAGGATCAAGATTGACGTATCTTCGAATACCCTGATCAGCCACATCGATCTCTGACATATCCCATTTACTGAATAATTTGTACATATAACTATCTCCTTGGCTTTTCCTTACGACCGATGACCATCTCTCTTAAACATACATTATTGACCGCAATAACTTTGAAGCGAACACCCGGGATATCACCCATTGCACCGCCCATACGACCGCCTATTCTTTCAACCGTTACTTCATCGTGTTCATCGATAAAGTTAATCGCACCGTCTCCCGGACAAAAAGCAGTAGCTTGACGACCATTTTTAATCAATTGTATTCTGACACATTTTCTTATAGCTGAGTTTGGCTGTTTAGCTTCGACTCCAACCTTCTCAAGCACAATTCCGCGGCCCTGCGGGGCGCCTCCGAGTGGATCTGACTTTACATTCAATCCAAGGACACGCCTGTTATAACGTGAGTCTTTCCATCTTGCATCCTTACGATTCTGCTGAAGTGTGTGAGCTGCATATTTACCGTTTGGCATATTTAACGTTCTCCGATTATTGTTCCTGCATATATGAGTACGAACATAAGTATAATTGTAAATGTAAATATAATCATAATTGTTTGTTAATTGTTAATGAATTATTATTGGCGTTGGTTTCTATTGCAGGATCACATCATCAATATCGTGGTGTCGCTGCATAAGCATCTTTACTTTTTTTATATTATTTCCTTCGCGCCCGATAGCAAGACCCTTGTCTTTATCAGATACTTCTACATAAGCCAATCGCTTGTTTTGTTTTAAAACAAGATTAACAGATTCGACAGACACGGAACCGAATGCATTCATAATGAACTTTTCAGGATCATCCGAAAACTCAACAAGTTCTATATGTTTGTCAATTGATCTTTTTACACGGTTAATATGATCACCATTTGTACCAATGGCCGCACCCATTTCACCGTTATTCACAACATATATAATTCTCGTATCTTCAACAATGCAGTCCTTTATACCTGCACCTGTCGCACTTTCAAACAGAGCTATATACCTTATTCCCTCTGTTGAAAGTTTGATCTCGCTCAAATAAAGCAACTCCTCATACCGCTGCTAATATGTCAGATTCACCGATATCAATGATCGCCATTGCAGCGATAGTGAATGGTTTACCACATGCAGGTCCGAGTTCAACACTTGTTCCTGAATAGTTCAACACAGGTACATTTGTAGATTCGATCTTTAATCTTACTTCTTCAGGGCAATTTGCAGCGAGTACAACCATTTTTGCATCGGAACTCACTGCCGCATCAATTGTACGGTTCGACCCAATAATGACTGACCCCGTTCTGATAACTTTGATAAGCGCTTTATCGATATTAATATCCATTTAAATCATCTCTTGTATCAATTCAGATTTGTATTGTAATATCTGATTCGTTATATTTACTTTCTGGTTGCACATAATAAGATTATGTTAGTCCGACTTCGTCGGTATATTATTCGGTACTGCTTGTTTAGAGATAAGGTGAACATCTCCGGTACCTAATTTTATTGGCTGTCCAACAATAATGTTCTCAGTCACACCGTTTAATTCATCCACATCTCCACGCATTCCCGCATCAAGAAGATGGTTCACAGTAACTTCGAATGCAGCACGTGCAAACACACTGGCCTTCTCACCGGAAATACCATGGCGTCCAATCTGTTTCACTTCCCCATCACAAGTCATAATATCTGCAACAAGCATAATGTGTCGAATGTCAACAGTCAACCCCTGTTCATTCAGGGTATCTATTGCTTCTTTTATGATGGAGTTACGGGCAGCTTCAATGCCAAACACATCATAGGTCTCAACAATATTATTAGTATGGGTCCTTGTAGTATCAACACCATCGATTAGAAGCACGTCTTTTAATGCGGATCCTTCAGTATAGAGTGTATACTCATCTCCATCTTTTCTTATAACAACTCGCTTGATACCTTCTATTCCCTTGAGAGTTATGTTATGTATGTTCTTTGCAAGTTGCAAAAGTTCACGATAAGACGGGGAATCGGGTATGATGATAAGCTGATTTTCCACAGCATCCGGACTGGTAATATTTACACCAAGTTCATCCCGGAATTTTTCTGCAATATCATCAATATACATATTTCTCTGGTCGAGTATCTTACCATTAAGATCAATGATAAGTTGCATGTTTGCAAGATCAGTAGTAACATCTGCCAGGTGCTCTATATGTGTTGCTTCAATTTCCCATGCAACTGTTCTTGCTTTATCACGGTCTGTTGAATATCCTTCATTAAGTGCAACAGTCATCATCGGAGTACTTGGCTTTTTCCTTGCATCCACAATTTCAATTAATCGTGGCAGGCCAAGTGTGACATTAATCTCAGCCACACCCGCATAGTGGAAAGTACGCATAGTCATCTGCGTACCAGGTTCACCAATCGACTGTGCAGAAACAACACCCACCGCCTCGCAGGGTTCAACACATGCATAGTTATAACTCTCCATGACACGTTCGATAATTTCTGCCATTTCCTTTTTTGAGACACCTACCTTTAACACATCTTCCCGAAGTGTATCAAGTATATTGTTTGGGAGAGCAAGGCTTTTCGTCATCGACTCGATTGTCGCTTCACTTATAACCATTCAATCTACCTCCTTTCCTGTTACCGAACGAACAATCCTGTGCACAGCCTCAGGTTTACTATAATCACTCTTGGTCGAGTCGATTCCATCCTCTCCGTATTTGAACTGTACAACTACACCTCGCGTTTCACGTACTGACCCGTCATATTGTACCTCAAGATCTTGCAATGCATTCACAAGTCTCCTCTGCAGGTATCCTGATTGTGAAGTACGTACCGCAGTATCTACAAGCCCCTCACGTCCACCTATTGCATGGAAAAAATATTCGGTAGGATTAAGTCCGCTCTTGTAACTCGCTTTAACAAAACCATGTGCATCTGCTGCAAGGTCATTTTTCTTGAAATGGGGAAGTGTTCTCTTGAAATACCCTCTCTTGATACGCTCCCCACGAACCGCCTGCTGACCCACACATGCTGCCATCTGGGTCAGGTTCAACATTGAACCTCTCGCACCGGATTTTGCCATGATCACAGCAGAATTTTCCAATCCAAGATGGTTTCCTGCTATCTGACCGGCCTGATCTCGTGCTTTACCAAGCTTTTGCATAATAAGCATCTCAATCGTTTCTGCAACAGTTCGACCAGGCAGTGATTCAAGTTCCTTTGCGTCATAGGCCCGAATAAGATCACGCACATCTTCTTCTGCTTTTGTCATAGCAACAGATATCTCGATTTTTGCTTCATTTGGAACATCTTCGTCAGCAATTCCGAAACTAAGTCCGGTTCGCATAACCCCGCGAATTGCAAGACGTGTCACATCATCGATAAATTTCGCACCTAATGTTGTGCCAAATTCTTTTACAACCTTATCAAGAATCAGTCCCTTAAACGCACCAATCGCATTTTCGTCAATTGTACCTTTGAGCAATTCCCCGTCCTTGATCACAACATATGCATCATTTTCACAATCACCCTTCTTGCACACAGCACACTGGAAACATACTTTTGCAGGGAATTCAAGTTCAAGTCCCCTCGGAAGGATCTGACTGAATATCTGTTTACCATTCCAGTACGGTTCACCATTGTTATGGTGTCCTGCAGGTTCCGGCAGTTCCCTGATATCCGCCTTACGAAGCAGTTCCAGAGCACCGTTTTTTGAGATGAATTTTTCATTTCTAGTAAGAAGGAACAGACCTGATATGTGATCATGTATCCCACCGATGATAGCACCACCAAAACGTGGAGAGAGGATATTTTCCTGGACCAACATTAATATCTTTGCTTCTGCCCTTGATTCTTCTGTCTGGAGTACATGCATATTCATCTCGTCACCGTCAAAATCAGCATTGTATGGTGGACAAACACAGGGATTCAGCCTGAATGTCTTATTTGGCAGCACTTTTATGTAGTGTGCCATAATACTCATTTTGTGAAGTGAAGGCTGCCTGTTAAACAGCACAATATCGCCATCTGTCAATTGCCTCTCAACAGTCCAACCAAGACCAAGTTTTTCAGAGAGTTCCTCGCAGTTCATATCAGTAACTTTAATACGACGATCATCTTCGCGTATTACATAATTTGCACAGGGATGAATATTCTTTTTACGAGCCACATACATGCGCATAAGATCGATATTGTGTGATATGACCCTTATGGGAATTGTCATCTGTTTTGCAATTGGAAGTGGTACCCCTACTTCATTGATACTCAGGTTCGGATCAGGCGATACCACAGTACGTGCTGAGAAATTAACACGCTTACCGGACAGGCTGCCCCTGAATCGTCCTTCTTTTCCTTTAAGTCTCTGGGATAGTGTTTTAAGCGGTCTTCCGGACCTATGCCTTGCAGGCGGCACACCTGATACTTCATTATCAAAGAATGTAGTAACATGGTACTGCAACAGTTCCCACAAGTCCTCGATAATCAACTGTGGTGCACCTGCATCACGGTTCTCCTGGAATCGCTGGTTAATACGTATGATATCTACTAATTTATGCGTCAGGTCATCTTCACTGCGCTGACCCGATTCAAGTGTAATTGACGGACGTACTGTAACAGGTGGCACAGGAAGAACGGTCAGGATCATCCATTCCGGTCTTGCATTCTCAGGGTCCATCCCGAATACACGCACATCCTCATCAGGTATATTCTCAAATCTGTCGCGTATCTCGGATGGAGTGAGCTTTTCTCCATCTTCTATGTACTCAACCGGCTTTTCAAACTTAATTACCGACTTTTTTGTAGGGTTGCCATCAACATCAGTACAATAAGGGCAAGTTTTAGCCTTTGCAGCTTCTTTGAATATATCATTTATAAGTGTATCCGGAAGATGTCCCATTTCCTTTAATTTGGCAAGTTTTTCAAGAGATTCTGCCTTTTTTGCCGGTTCAAGGGACAAACGGCTGCATTTCGGACATATTGCACGCAGTATCTTACGGATCATCTTGTTAAATCCAACATGGATAACAGGCGCGACAAGTTCGATATGTCCGAAGTGACCGGGACATTCTCCTGCACGGCTTGAACATGTTTTACATTTAAGACCAGGGTCAATAACACCAAGTCGTAGATCCATAAGTCCCATATCTATCGGATATCCAT
>JAUVKD010000093.1 GCA_030596385.1 Methanosarcinaceae archaeon
CAGAAAAAAGTCTTATTATTTCTGTATAATCATCATTCTTATAATTTTCTAAAGCGATTTTTATATTATGTTTTTGAGCATACGGTTTTATCTCATTTAATGATTTATGTAATATATTCCAATATTTATGTTCTTCAGATTCATTATTCGGCGCACGCTTAAAATGTAGAATTATCACGTCACATGATAATTTATTTGCCATATAAATTCTATTCTTAACAAGTTCAACGCCGGCTATTCTAAGAGATTCATCTTCAGAAATCCAATTATTGTCGACCCCCTCTGAAGCATGTAAATCTAACACTTTAAGATTATATTTTTCTAACCACATGATTATTTTATTTATGTCTGATTCAGAATAAATAAAATCAGTCTTATACTCATGACACCAATGAATATGTGTGAATCCGGCTTTAGATATCGCTTTAAGATATGGTTCAGGGTTTCCGGTATCTTTAAAATAATCCGTTGTAATTGATAGTTCTAAAAACATATTTCACCAATTATAGTATTCTCACATTTTGTGAACTACTCCCACCTTATGGGGGTGCTTCCTTATTCATCGAGCAGACGGTTCATCTCTACGTCTGCGGGGAACACATTTTCTATATATACATATATCGTTCACGCATATATATATTTATTCCCCCACTAGATATAAAACTCATTATCTATATATAAATTTACTGTATCTATATACCCCTTTATCTACATGCTTATGGGGAACTGTGGAGTGTACCCAAAATAATGGACAGGTAGTTAAGCAACTTTTACTTCCGGGGTGTACATATGAAACAAACTTGACTTTCAAAGATGTGCCAAAAACCAATAGCAAGCGAACATATCCCTATAGTTCCTATCAAAAGTAAAGCATCCCGCTATCAATTTCCCATGTAGACTCCCATATCCAACAAAGAGAATAATCTGGCCTGTCTTGAATCCATTTCTTCAACTTGAGTTTCAAAGATAACTGAAAATCGCCACATTCCACCCCCGCCTTCACACTCATCACCCCCGCACTTGCAATCGCCCTTGCCACTCGCAAACAATAGAGCAAACCTGCGCGCGTTCTCGTATTGAATAGATGCGAAAGGCGCGCAGTGTGGTTTTGTGGATTTATGGCTGCGCGCATATACGCGCGAAGCGCGCGCTGTTCGCCAACACAAAACAGCAATTTTCACTGCAAACAAGCGCATTAATTTGTTTAACGTCTGTGGATGTTGCAAGTGCCAACCACTTCCGCCTTCACCTTTCTAACCCCGCTTTTGCAATCGCCCCCGCAACGCGTAAATGTATGACTACAAATGTAGTGATATGTGTTACACTACACGAAATCAATGCCGATTTTTAATTCTATTACAAATTATTAAAAGATATATCAGTCGAATGCTATCAAAAATCGAGTCTCAAAACACTGGATCTTCTGATTAAAATCTTTGTTTTACACAGACGCTAAAATGGCGCCATAGGAAAAAACACTAGCATTAGAGGTCATAAATATGTTTCACAGTTCTCCGATAGTTTTATCTTTCAAAGACAGGTATTAAATATTGGTTAGTACTGATAAATAATGTAAGTATTGTAATATAAGAATAATAGTTAATAAATAATAGTGAATTCTAAGAATACACGTACTCACTAAATATAGGTGAAATCATGATCGATCTACATACTCACACAATTTTCAGTGACGGTGAATTGATACCGAGCGAACTTGTTCGAAGAGCATTGGTACACGGCTACAGGGGAATTGCAATAACAGACCATGTCGATTATACCAATATCGAATACGTTTTAGCAGGTGCTAAGAAGGCAAAGTACCTTGAGGATGTTCTGGATATCAGGGTGCTTGCGGGTGTGGAACTTACCCATGTTCCGCCCCGAAAGATTGCACCTCTTGTAAAAAAAGCGCGGGAACTTGGTGCGGAGATCGTGGTGGTTCATGGTGAAACCATAAACGAGCCGGTTGCATCCGGTACGAATTCAACTGTGGTAGGGATAGAAGATGTGGATATCCTGTCACATCCCGGATTTATCACTTTAGAAGATGCCCGAACAGCAGCAGATAATGATGTATGTCTTGAGATCACATGCCGTAACGGACACAACCGGACAAATGGACATGTTGCAAAAGTCGGACTTGAAGCAGGTGCAACTCTTTTGGTAAACACTGATTGTCACAGTCCTGATGACCTTGTCACAAAGGATACTGCAAAAATGATTGCAATGGGCGCGGGACTAAGTGAAAACCAGGCAGATAAGGTGCTGGCATCTTCTCTACGGTTCATTGAGTAGTTTTTAAGGATCAAATATCCAAATAATGAGTAGGGATAATGCGTAAGAAAATTATCGATATTTCTGTAGGGATATCATCAGATATGTTAATATATCCCGGTGATCCGAAACCACGGGTAAAAACGATATCATCTATTGAAAAGAATGGGGCTAAAGTATCTGGTATTTCGTTTGGAAGCCATACCGGTACCCACATCGATGCTCCATCTCATATCTTTAAAAACGGAATAACAGTTGACCAGATTAAGCTAGATGGTCTTGTTGGAAAAGCACTTTTGCTTGATTTTTCCATTAACGGGAAAGTAATCGCAGGAAGTGACCTTGAGGATATATACAGGCGGTTTGAACATATATCTGATATAACAATTCTATTGCTTAAGACTAATAATGTTGCATATCCGGATGAAAGTGCAGCATACTGGATTATCAAAAATGGGTTCACAACAGTTGGAATTGATGGTATGTCTGTTGATGTCCCATCTCAAATGGTGATACACGGGCAATTGCTTGGAAATGGGATAATTATTGTGGAATGCCTGAACCTGTATGGGGTTGATGAAGGGGTGTATGATTTTATTTGTCTTCCATTGAAAATAATAGATTGTGATGGTGCACCTGCGCGTGCTGTTTTGTTTTTAGATTGACAGGTATTTGATATTAATACTGATATCCTCCAAAATGCCATTCTCAAAACATACCAAAAACTATATACTTAGGAATCCCTAAGAATACCAACTCCGATATAACAACGTGAACATCATGCAAGCAGAACGTATTGAAGAATACCTTGAAACTATCCTGTATCTCATTAAAAAGAATAATGCACCTGCAAAAACCAAGCAGATAGCAGATGAAATGAACATCTCTTCACCCAGTGTGACAGAGATGATCAAAAAACTATCAGAAGAAGGTTTTGTAAAATACAAGCCATATTATGGAGTGGAATTTACAAAAAAAGGTGCATTGGAAGCAGCCAGGATCAAACGACGGCATCAGGTCCTTGAAAAGTTCCTTGTTGATGTGCTGGGTATTAACACAAAGATCGCCCACAGCGAAGCTTGTGAACTCGAACATGCTGTATCTGACATGGTTCTTGAACGCATATGTACTTACATCGGACACCCGGACTTATGTCCTGATGGTAACCCGATCGATAAAGGAGAATGCTGTACAAAATCAAAAGAACAGTACATTGTAATGTCCGACATGAAAGAAGGCGAGCGCGGGGTAGTGTCCATGATGACCCTGCCACCTGAAACAAAAGAGAGGTTAACATCGCTTGGACTAATCGTCGGTGAAGAGGTATGTATTAAGCGCAAGCAGAAACAGGGTTCTATATCGATTATAACACTTGGTACCGAAATTGCACTTGGAAATGATATTGCAAGCAAGATATATGTAAACCCGGATGGTGTGAAATACAGGCGATTTAGGAGACGTGGTGACAATTAAAACCTCATGCTGCGATACCGATAATGGTAATGATGATAATAATGGTAATGTCAGGACTGCAAATATCGGTCATGACTCAATAATTGCATTCGCAGGCAACCCGAGTGTCGGAAAAAGTGCTTTTTTCTCACGTCTGACAGGTGTCGGAGTAGATATATCGAATTATCCGGGCACGACAGTTGAACTTACGCACGGAAGCGTCAAGATCGGGACGAAAACAGTTGATGTGGTTGACCTCCCGGGAATCTATTCCCTTGGTGCGTCAACCGAAGATGAGAAAGTGTCCAAACGATATCTGCTAAAAGAAAAACCGGACACCATTATAAATGTACTTGATGCAACGCGCCTTGAGCGTAATCTCTACCTTACATTGCAACTTCTTGAACTCAATATTCCGGTAGTTGTGGCTTTGAACCAGATGGATATCGCAGAAGATATGAGAATATCGATCGATATTCCAAATCTTTCAAATATTCTTGGTGTTCCAGTCATACCAACTGTTGCCACAAAAGGGATAGGGCTTGACGATACATTGCGTGCGGCATTGGAGGAAACAGTAGACAATAATCGTATTATGGTACATTATGATGGACATATCAGCAGCGCGCTTGACCGACTTGACGAATCATTTCCGGATATTGACCGTAGTGTCAAGATACGAACACTTCTGAATGATGAGGAATTCGTCAAAATGTGTTGTTCCGAAAATGATGCCAGACAACTGCTTGACTTATCATCATCAATAACAAAAAATATCGAACAGGCACATGGAATGTCAATATCCGATACGATCGCCCGTGACATCTATGGTGAGGCAGGACATATCGTTGATAGTGTAGTTACAATAAAAGAATGCAAAAAAACCCATAAAGATCGAATTGATAATATACTGACCTCCCGGTATATGGGTATTGCAACTCTTGTTGGCATAATGCTTTTGACGTTCGCAATCGTATTTTACATTGGCGGGATACTGGAAGGGGGAATAGTAGACCTGTTTGAGGTATATCTTGTACAACCTGCCAGGGCAATGACAGCAGGAATGCACCCTATTCTGCAAAATGCCCTTATTTATGCACTGCTCGGGATAGAGGCAGGTTTTGCGATCGCCATTCCATACATCGCAGTATTTTACATCATCCTGTCCATATTCGAGGATTCCGGATATCTTACAAGAGCTGCATTCTTGCTGGATACCCTGACACATAAGGTAGGCCTCCACGGAAGAGCCATAATTCCGCTAATCCTCGGATATGGGTGCAATGTGCCTGCAATCATGTCCACACGTGCTCTTAATACCATCCGGGAGCGCAGGATCGCCTCAATTTTGATTGCGCTTACACCCTGTTCCGCAAGGACTGTAATAATCCTCGGACTTGTGGGAACGTTTGTCGGATATTGGGCAGCGATCTCTATCTATGTTTTAGAACTTGTGATTATCTTTTCCACAGGATGGGTACTTGGCAAGGGTTTGCCTGGCGAGAGAACAGGATTTATCATGGAAATGGCACCGCTCCGTAATCCCGATCCAAAAGCAACACTGCAAAAGACATGGTTGCGGATTCGTGAATTTGTTTATGTGGCA
>JAUVKD010000046.1 GCA_030596385.1 Methanosarcinaceae archaeon
AAAACCATGAAATAAACAGTCTTGAAAAAGCTGAAGAAAATTTCACTGAGCTGATGAATGAAATCAATTCGTTTGATGAAAACATACAGTATCGATTGAAAATGATTAAAAAGCACTGGATGAATCTCACAGCATTTCACTATTTTGAGGGGGCTCCAGCTACGAATAACGCCGTTGAGAACTTTTATTCAACGAGTCTCAAAACACACCGAAAAAAACAATTTAGAACCGAGAGAGGCATTCTTTATCAGATGAAACTTGCTTCAATGAAAAGAGCAGGGATGTTCGAAGGCGTAAAACCAACACTGTTAGAACTGTTCGGATTGTTCAGACCTTTTGCAATTAGTTGATGAATTTTGGATTGGTACTTTTGTGAGGGGGTGAGCTGTAGCTATCGATTTTTATGTGATTAGATGCTACATTTGCTGCAGTTTTTTATTTTTATGCTGAAAAATATTGATTTTCAGACGTTTGAGTATTGAAAATCAAATTTTAGAAAGACATGAGATACTGGAAAACAATATTCAACTGATTAAGTGGTATATTTGGTGAAAAAAGTGAAAATCACTAGATTATGGAATTGTGCCATCCCGAATATATTAAAACTTTATTCCCTTGATGATCATTTTACAGACATCAGGCGAGTTTTCCAATACTGACATCATACTTGTAAATGTCATCATACCAAAAAAAATGACTGCCTGCACAGAAAAAGGATTATATGCTTTTAAATGAATAAATTAAACTAATGTTCAATTCTGAAAAATGTATTTACACGCAAGACCTGATAATAGTTGTCATACTTGCCTTTTTATCAGTCATATTCATACTCATATGGCCATTTAATGCAACACCTTTGAGAATAATATTTGCGCTGGCACTTATATTCTTCATACCCGGATATGCATTCATAGCTGCAATGTTCCCGAAAAGAGGTGAGATCGGACTGATCGAACGTTTCACATTAAGTGTAGGATTTAGCATTGCCATAATGGTCTTTGACGGATTTGCCGTCAGCATGACCAGATGGCTTTTCCGCCCGAACTCGATCTCAATATCACTTTTTCTTCTCACAGTAATATTCGCATCAATAGCATATCTTGCAAGACGACGCCTGCACGAAAGTGATCAATATACATTTTCGCTTAAAGCCTTTATCCAGTCCATAAGATCAGACGAGGATGACATTGACCCTGAAGGATATCTGGAATTTGAGGATAAACAGCGATTCAGTGTCAAAAAACGAGTGAGAATCGCTTCGAAACGAAAAAAAGAAACACCCTCTACAGTTAAAGTGGAGCGCGTCCCGCCCGAGATCGAAAAAGCGTTGATAATAGCCCTGGTGGGGTCAATAATAATTGCCAGCGGCATGCTTGTGTACGCCAAGATCACCCAGGAAAAAGAAACCTTTACCGCAATCTATATTCTTGGGGATGGGGGAAAAGCAGAGAACTACCCGACAAATGCATCGCTGGGCAGTCCCATCAAAGTCACAGTTGGTATCGAGAACTATGAGCTTACCGATGTCAATTACATTCTGCAAATGCGACTTGATGGAAATGTGCTGCAAGAGATATCCGTACCAATAAAAGACAGCGAAAAATGGGAGGATGATCTAACATACACACCCACACAGATCCGACCAGGTAGATCAAAGCTGGAGTTTGTTATCTACAAAGAAAAAGTTGAGAGTCGCCCTTACAGGTCAGTACACCTGTATATTACCCACACATATTTACCCGAATATTTAGACACCCTCAAAGAACTTCTGAATATTCCTGTCATCAAAAACAGCAACATGGAATTAAACGCCAGCTGGACATTTACATCAAGTACGGGAAATGTCAATGGATCCTACATGAACAGTTCGGGTGTATACGCCTCCCGCGCATTTGTAATAAACAATTCATTCGAAGGAACACTCCCACAGTGGGCTGACCAGTATCATGGCATAAGCCAGAACATTAAGAGCACTGATAATGGAAGCGCTCTTATCTCAGCATTCATAAAAGATTCATACACATCTCCCACCCCACGCGAAGGCGATACGCAATTCAAGCAAATACTCATTAACAATATCCTGATATGGGAAAACGGAATATCCGGCGATGAGGGATGGAAACATATCCAGATACCGGTGTACTTGAAAACAGGAAATAACACCCTTGATCTCCGCCTGAAACAGAACGGACATTCAAATGTGTATCCTGTTGAAGTGATCTGGGACGAAATACAGCTACAACCACTCGCAGAACTATCTCCTTATCTCTCAAATAAAAGTGCAATAGAGTTTGAGCTCCCGACCTCAAAAATACTTGACCTACTTGAGTACACAAACTCCACTGATTTTACTGTCAAATGGAATGGAACCGATGTGGGATCAGGCATTTCATATTATAGTATAGATTATAGTAAAGATAATGCCACATGGTACAACTGGATCTTAAAAACAGGAAACACATCAGCGGTGTTTACAGGAACCAGCAACAATACATACTATTTCCGTTCAAGAGCTGTGGATAATGCAGGCAATAAGGAATTTGAGCACACAGGATCTGACACAAAAACAACTGTTGATATCACTCCCCCGACAATTACACTGACCATAAGCCCGAACCCATCCAGTGGACTAACACGGCTTACTGCAACATCCTCTGAACTGCTGGCTGAGCTTGAATGCTTGGTCACTCCACAAAACTTCAATGTCGGCACTGACATCGTAAAAATGACATCAACAGATGGATTCACATGGACCGGCAAATACACAGTCCGGATTAGCTCAAACCACAATGTTGAGATTACTGGAAAAGATCTTGCCTATAATAGAGGAAGCATTTTTGGTACGATACTGGCTGACACCACACTGGAAGATTTCACAATCCTCATAACTCCGGATCCAATAAGCACAGGTATACTCACGATCAAAGTAACACCATCTGTTGCCCTCAAAAGCAATCCATCCATAACTTTGAAAGATGGTTCATCATACAACATAGACTTAAGTTCACCCACAATTTCCGATGACGAGTATACATATACAGCAACCATAAATTCCACAGCCCGTGAAGGCAACGGCACTGTAAGTGTAACAGGATACACCTTAGACTCGATCAAGATCACAGGTTCCGGTACCTTCATAATTGACAGGACAGCTCCGGTGATCTCCAACCTGGTTCCTGACAATGGTGCTGTTGTGAACACAAGCACCCCGACCATCAGCGCAACCTTCTCGGATGCGCGCACGTCGATCGATCCGGACAGTGTGGTCCTGAAAATAAATGGTACCGATGTCACCACGAGCGCGACAATAAGCCCGACATCCATAATTTACACCCCATCCGGACTTGCAGATGGGGATGTAGCTATCGATTTAAGTGTGTGGGATACGGCAGGGAATGCTGCTACGGAGTCATGGGTGTTTAATGTCAATGCGACATCGTGATTGTTTTTTTACTGTTTGTGTTTGCTTCGGAGCATGTTGGTTTTGTATATGTCATCATCATTATGA
Organism: Methanosarcinaceae archaeon; assembly: GCA_030596385.1. GTDB lineage: Archaea > Halobacteriota > Methanosarcinia > Methanosarcinales > Methanosarcinaceae > Methanovorans. The sequence goes on from JAUVKD010000046.1 coordinate 3,509, forward strand.
TGAGTATGATTTGAAGCAATGTTTCGGAACATATATATAAGGCGACTATATTAATATTTATTATTATTACATTATACACAATATAAGGTGGTATGAAAATGAAGAAAATATTATTGATAGTAATCGCTTTGATAGCGATGATGGGAACGGCGGCGGCCGATGACGAAAGAATACAGGTACTGTATGATGGGACGAATACTCCAAATATTGACAACCCTCTCATCATCCCAAACGATGGATCCGAGTATAAAATAGATGTCTTCTTTGATAAATATTTGGCAGGTACAGAGGCTGCAGGTCATAATCTTACTATAACTATCACACCTCTAACTGGAACTCTAGCTGCTGGAGAAATTCAAATAAACTGCACTGAAAAAGATATTGGCGCCACAACAGGTACTGTAACAAGTGCTGCGGGGGATGTTTCAGTATCATTGCTATATGCTTGGGACCAAGATAATGATGGTACAGCTAGCAGCAATGCACTAACAGATACGGATACACTTGATGTGTCTATATTTTCTACCGGATCAGATAATAGAGCTTATCAGATACAATTCTCTGATATTGGTGGAACTGTAGGTAATGTAATTGATAAGGGACTTGAAAACAGAGGAATAAATAACGTTCAAGAATTCCCAACAATCGCCCTTCCAATAGCAGCAATACTCGGCCTTGCATTCATCATTCAGCGCCGAAGAGAAGAGGACTGAGCAACTAGCTCATTCTCTATCCCCTCCCTTTTTCTTTTTTTAATTTCAATTTACACACAATATTTTTTTTCGATTCCTGACATTCACCACGCGCCTGAGCGCTGCCGCTGTTGTGACACCCGCACAGAACAACCACAGCGCAGGATAAATTCTCGCTGCGGTCGCATTTGTCGGAAATGCATTACTGACATATAACAAATATCTATCAGATGAAGACCGAACTGCGCGCAAAAATTGTTAGCACACCCATCCCCATTGCCCTGATACAGCAACAAATTGGATTACTGCTCATCTTTCCACCTGTGTGTATGATCAACTCCACATTGGGTACCTGCATTGGAACAAAGGACATCTGCGCCCGGAAGCAGAACGCTTCGGATTAACGTGGGTGCGGTTTCATATTTCGCATTCATCCGGTTGACGCAGAAAGAAGAACTCGGAGAGATCAGGCAGTTGATTGGTGTTTGAACTGTTTGTGGAGATGTGATCCGGTGATGAGCGAGGGGATTTAAACACGGCGGGTGAGGTGATTCTTAAAAAACATAGGCTACAACCGCGCGTAGCGCGCATGACCTGCCATACATGAAAATCAAGATCGAATTTAGTAATCCCATCCGTGCCACAAATCCAAACTTATCCTGCTAAGCAACAATAGGCGTAGCAGTCGGTAACATTGGTATGTATTATTTTGTGTATTAGGGAAAATACCATGTCTGGAATACAAAAAGTACAGTTACCAGATCGTCTTCACCAATTTGCTTTTGAGTATCTCTTCATCTTTCGTAATGATTTCAACATCCTCAAAATACGGATTTCCTTTGAAAAATAGTGCTGTTGCGGTAATGATCGCATCATGTATTTCCAATTTAGTAGGGAGCATACTTACAACATCAAGATCCATTGGCTGGACAATACATCTTGAGTCGTTTTCGATTACCACGAAAACTTCTTCAAGTGACGTTGAAAATCGTTTTTCCCAAACAAGAATTTGATCTCTGCCAGAACTATAGTTGGAATAATAAGTATAGAATCGTCATCAAGAAATACGGATTTTGCGTTTTTGCCAAGTTTAGGACTTTGCTCCAAAAACCAGACCAGAGCATGAGTATCAATGATATAATGAGTCATATTTCCTTTAATTTTATCTGGGCAGCCCTGATCTCGTCATCCGTATGTTCGATCTTACCGTAAAAGATCCCTTCAAGTGATGTGAATTGGACTTTATTTTTAAAATATATTTTTTCATATCCACTGAATATGTTTTCAGTTTTCATAAAATGTATCAGTTTGGAGATCTTTGGCAGTAAAGCTGTCGGAAGCTCGCGCAGGTCATTTATGATTTGTTCTTCATATTTGGAGACAGTCTCCATAGGTATCACCGATCGGAATTTGAAGATTAGATATAACAGTAGCTTGACTTTGTCACATTACTATTTAATCCTTCTTACTGAAATCGAAAAAAAACGAACGGACATGCAGATAATAGATATAACCGAACTCCTTCGAACCGGAAAGACTACGTTGATGTACCAGTTAATCGATTACCTCAAGCTCATCCGTATTGATGAGATGCATATTTTTATTTTATCCGTGGCTTCAGCATTCATACTTTCATGACCCGTTGGAGTAATTATTGATTTCTGTTATCGCTTTGCAGATGCTAAGTGCCGCACACACTTTCAGTTTCATTGTACTTCATAACCACCCACATTAATCCTGCTTCTATCAATTGGCCTGGGTGCGGTATCGTATTCCGTGTTCATCTGGTTGACGCAGAAAGATGAACTTGGGGAGATCAGGAAGTTGATTGGTAGCCAGAGATGAGGTTTGTGGAAATATGCTCCGGTGATGGGTGAGAAGATTGAAAAGTGCGGTGCAGAGAGATATAAAAGAACATGGCTGCAACCGCGCGTGCCCCGCCATACATAAAAATCAATATTTGTAACACAGGCGTAGGTACCTTTTTAATCGATACATTTAACGCACTTACCTAACAGGATTAAGATTACGAGACTTTATAATATATTCCAGATAAATGGATCGTGGCTCAAAATATTCACGGTAAGTGACCGATCTTTTCAGTATCCAGAATCTCATTTTCTAAATCGTCAGACATCCTAAACCAGACTGCCTGCAGTTCCTGAATAATGGTATTAAGTTCCTGCATGTCTTTTACAGGGCAGAGTTCATATCCAACTTTAACAATTCCAAGAGTTCCTGTCAATCTTATGTTCTCCTTTTCAGAAACTTTTCTGGCATCCGGATCATCAAGAGCAGCTATGGCATTCATCTGTTTTGCTAAAACTATGACTCCTGCCTCTCCGGAATGAAGTGATTTTAGATATGCAGTATAATTATTCACAGGCATTACTTTTATCCATTTATCGCCATCGATCTCCCCGTCGTAACAGCCTGAAGAGCGTCGTCAAATATAATTTCTTTCAAGACTATTGTGGGTATTATTGCCTGTAGGTTCAACTTATGCAATATCTCGCGCAAAAGTTCGAATCTTCCGATCTCGCAGAAAGCACTTATGACACTATTGTCTAAAATTATCAATTTACTTCACCTTTTAAGGTAAGGTAATCCTTTCTCAATTCTTCAGCACTCTCTGCACCCAAACGTGGATTAATTCCTTTTTCC
>JAUVKD010000062.1 GCA_030596385.1 Methanosarcinaceae archaeon
CTTTCCATAATAATCGTTATGCTGCGATACTATATGTGGATTTCAAGTGTATTACTCGGAATCAATACCAGTAGCGGACTTGAACTATGGCAAAAGCATATCAGGTCACGTAACTTAGGACACGACCCAATATTCCATTAAATTCAGTATCTACCAGGTCTGAGCCTTTCCACTTATGCACTAAATTTAAAGTGTTTATTTAGCGATTTTTGACGCCGAAGCAATCCTCCGAAGGCTTCGCATTCCCAAATCACTGGCACGAACGATGACGCTTTATCGGCATTTTAAATTATTGAATAAATGTGGAGCAACGCAGCATAGCATTTTCTACACACTAATGTTATTTGAAATGTTGCGCTTTGTTCGACCGATGTGTATGTGAATATTTTACAATGTATGGAATCTGCCGCCTGCGGCGGTATTGCTGTGCGGGGTATTGCAGTTTGGGCTGTCAATCGGAATTTTATCGAAACCATCCATACAAATACGATTTAGATAATCCGAATATGCATTTTACCCTGCTTTTTGAAGTGAATACTTCCAGAGGGTCAATAGTTGTACTTGAATAAGTTAAAACATCTGTAAATCTCACAGGGGTGCCGTTTTTTATCTGGACAATACCACCGAGTTTCGGTCTTATCGATATTCCAGCTTTTAATAGGATGCCATCAATAGTAATGCTACATACTGTTGCAATCCCTATCTTTCTTGCACATATTTTACATGAAACAGCTAATGTAAGGTTAAATCTCGATAAATGGCATCAAAATGAATTTGGTTGGTGGTAAAACGGGAATGGCTGGTCATTTTTCAGATATACTATGCATACACAAAAAATATAAACAAGGAGTGAAATTCATGAATAAAATCAATTATGACAAGCGTAGAAACCTATCGGTTATTTGAGAGTTTCGAAATATAAGGTTCGATTTTGATAAGTGGTATAAAAAAGAACCTGTTGGAGACAAAACCAGAATTTGTATGTACACAAACTTTTTATGCATAAACAACTATTTCGTACTCCAATCAAAGCAAACACCATTCTGTGCGGTCCCGTGGCTTAGCCAGGATATAGCATCGGGCTTCTAACCCGAGGGTCAAGGGTTCAAATCCCTTCGGGATCGCTTATTTTATTAATAATACCCCCCACATTTCTGCTGTGAAGAGTTTCATTTTATTGATTTCTTCTAAATATCACTAAATTTTTGCCCTTAACTGAAATTATATTGAAAATATATAATTTGAGAGTACCAATCAATTTGAGATTTTGGCAGTTTTACAAAATATAGAACCGTGTCCCACAAACAAAACCAATCGCTAACCCAGCACCCGCTGCAAAAACTCTCCTGTATACGAGGTCTTAACCTGCGCAACATCTTCCGGCGTCCCTTCCGCAAGAATCTCTCCGCCGCCATCCCCTCCTTCGGGTCCAAGATCGATAATCCAGTCTGCGGTTTTAATAACATCCGGATTATGTTCAATGACTACAACAGTGTTGCCTCCTTTAACCAGTCGCTGTAATACCCCAAGGAGTTTCTTGATATCATCGAAATGGAGCCCTGTTGTTGGCTCATCGAGAATATACACTGTTTTTCCTGTTGATCTGCGGCTAAGTTCGGTTGCAAGTTTAACGCGCTGTGCCTCGCCGCCCGATATAGTTGTTGAGGATTGTCCCAGTTTAATGTAACCCAATCCTACGTCAAATAACGTTTGGAGTTTTTTCTTGATCTTCGGGATGTTGCCAAAAAAACCAAGTGCTTCTTCTACAGTCATATCAAGGACATCTGCAATTGTTTTCCTCTTGTACTCTACCTCAAGCGTCTCACGATTATATCGTTTGCTATGGCAGACTTCACATGGTACATACACATCCGGCAGGAAGTGCATCTCAATAGTAATAATACCATCACCCGAACAAGCCTCACATCTGCCGCCCCGTACATTGAAACTGAACCTGCCGGGTTTGTAACCACGCGCACGTGCAAGTTGGGTCTGTGCAAAAAGTTCCCGAATTGGTGTAAAAAGATTGGTATAAGTGGCAGGATTTGATCGCGGCGTGCGTCCTATCGGAGATTGATCAATAGTGATAACCTTGTCAACATTCTCAAGTCCGATTATATTCTCGTATTTACCGGGCCGGTCACGTGCACGGTGAAGTTTTTGTGCAAGTATCTTGTTTAAAGTTTCATTTATTAGAGTACTCTTACCGGACCCCGAAACACCTGTTATGCAGACCATAACACCAAGCGGAAAATCCACATTAATGTTTTTGAGATTGTTCTGGGCCGCCCCCATGAGCGTAATTGTACCTGTTGGACTGCGTCTGTTGCATGGAACTTCTATCTTCAACTTTCCGCTCAGGTACTGCCCGGTAAGTGACTTTTTATTTGATATTATCTGATCCGGACTGCCTTGTGCAACAATTTCACCGCCGTGTATCCCTGCCCCTGGTCCCATATCCACTACATGATCGGCATTTTGTATTGTTTCCTCATCATGCTCGACAACAATGACCGTATTCCCGATATCCCGCAGATGTCTGAGGGTATTTATCAAGCGCAGGTTATCTCTTTGGTGAAGGCCGATGCTTGGTTCATCAAGAATATATAGTACACCCATCAGGCTTGAACCTATCTGGGTTGCAAGCCGGATACGCTGCGCTTCACCACCTGAGAGAGTGCCGGCAGATCTACCAAGCGTAAGGTAATCAAGCCCGACATCCACCAAAAAACCGAGTCTGGATTTAATCTCTTTGAGTATGAGATGGGCAATTGTATACTCGCGATTGGTAAGTTTCGGTTCGAGTTCACTAAAAAAATGAAGTGTATCTTCAATTGACATTTGCGTGATATTTATGATATTTACATTATCTATCGTAACTGCCAGGCTTGTGGGTTTTAATCGTTTTCCATCACATACATGACAATGTTTTGTATTGATATATTTACGGACTCTTTCCTTTGTGCCTTCGGATTCGGTCCTGTCATGTAGCCTTGACAGGTAGGATATCACGCCATGAAAATGACCTTTATGCTCCCATAAACTTCCGCCTCCGCCGGCATGTATGAAAGGGATAAGTTCATGTGTCCCATGCAGGATCATTTTTCGGAACCTGGGTTCAAGCTCTCCAAAAGGAACATCCATCGAAAATCCGAAATAGCGGGCAAGGGATGTGACTGATTGCATGTAATATCCGTCTTTTTTTCCCCACGGTTCGATCGCACCTTCGATAAGGCTTAGTGTTGGATCCGGTACGATTATTTCCGGGTCAAATTCCATTGCCGTACCAAGTCCGTGGCATTCCGGACATGCACCCTGCGGACTGTTAAAGGAAAATGCAGCCGGCTCCAGATCCTCAAATCCAATACCACAGTCAGGACATGCCAGATTTTCACTGAATATCAGTTCCTCACCGTCAAGTATGTGAACAATGATCGTGCCGCCGCTTTTTTCAAGTGCTGTTTCAACTGAATCGGACAGGCGTTCTTTGATTCCCTCTTTTATGGCAAGCCTGTCAACCACAATCTCAATGTTGTGTTTTTGGTAACGTCCGAGTTCAATGGTATCAATGTCTTCAAGTGATACAACTTCTCCATCGACACGGACGCGGGAATATCCTTCGGTTCCAAGTTCAGCGAGCATTTTGCGGTATTCACCTTTGCGTTCGCGGACAAGCGGAGCAAGAATATGGATCTTTGTGTCTCTGGGAATATCCAATATACTGTCAACGATCTGGTCAACACTCTGCGGCTCGATTATCCTGCCGCAGTCGGGGCAGTGGCGTACTCCTATTCTTGCATAGAGCAGCCGCAGGTAATCGTATATCTCTGTGACCGTACCAACAGTTGAGCGTGGGTTTTTGCTTGTGGTCTTTTGCTCGATAGAAATTGCAGGCGATAAACCTTCTATGTACTCAACATCCGGTTTTTCCATGAGCCCCAGGAACTGGCGAGCGTAGGCGGAGAGTGACTCGACATATCTTCTCTGCCCTTCCGCATAGATCGTATCGAATGCGAGGGAAGATTTACCAGAACCGCTAAGTCCGGTTATAACAATAAGTTTGTCGCGCGGGAGCGTGATATCAATGTTCTTGAGGTTGTGTTCATTTGCGCCTTTTATTATGAGGTTGTTTAATGGCATATCGGCATTTGGATGATGGGGTTGTAGGTAAAACTTGCGGTGGCAGAAAGGTATTTTTGCTAATGTATGGATTTATTCCGTGTGCATATTTTTACAAATTCAATTTGCTGCAAAAACGCCCGTGACATTCATTAAGTCGTGTGAAAATACATCGCATGTGGCGGTCATATTGGTTTTAATTTAAGAGTGGATAAATTAATTTCCATAGTTAGATAAATACGCAATGATTTATTTGTAATGTTTGGAATCCGCCGCCTACGGCGGTATTGCTGCGCGGGGTCTTGCAATATGAGCTTTGCATCGGCATTTTATCGAAAACACCTATGCAAATACCATTTTGTAAATCAAAAGACGCTTCTACACTTGATTTAGATAATCCATATATAATTTCACCCTGTTTTTTGAAGTAGATACTAAAATTTTTGTATTTGTTTAGCTGGTTTCGATAAAATGTCAATGCATAGTCCAAATTGGTCCCAAATTATTACGGCTGGTTATTATGTCGAATGGTAAATATTAAATATATATACTATTTATTAGTATCAATCTAATAATAGTTCCATGTTTTGATTTATAAACGGGTTATTGAAAAGTGACATAAGAGGATAAAATGATACGAAATATCAAAGTAGAGCACCTCATAGAGACTCCGGTGGAAAAGCAACAGATCGAACTTGTAGAGCGAAAAGGTGTCGGACATCCTGATAGTATTTCGGATGGACTGGCAGAGGCAGTTAGCCGCGCATTGTGCAAGGAATATATTGAAAAATGCGGATTTGTGCTTCACCATAATACAGACGAGACACAGATTGTGGCAGGACGATCCAATCCACAATTTGGCGGCGGAGAGGTTATAAAACCAATATATACAATGCTTGTTGGGAGGGCCACAAAAGAATTTGATGGCCAAGAGATCGCAGTTGAAGCGGTTGCAGTTGAAGCGGCTCGCAAATACGTCAGGAACACGATCGCAGATATTGATCTTGAAAGGGATATGATCATAGATTGTAAACTCGGAACAGGTTCATCGGATCTCAGGGATGTTTTCAATCGGGATCAAGTTCCAATGGCAAATGATACATCATTTGGTGTGGGTCATGCACCGTTCTCTGAACTTGAACAAATAGTTTACAATGCCGAACGGACGCTCATTACAGACCTTAAGAAAAGTATCCCGGGTATTGGAGAAGATATAAAGGTTATGGGTCTCCGCGATGTGGATGATATAACACTTACGATAGGATGCGGGATGGTGGGCAGGCATGTGGATGATCTCGACCATTATATAAGCATAAAAGAAGAGATGCAGGATTATGTGGTTGATCTTGCTGGCAAGTATACAGACCGCAACGTTGTTGCTTATGTCAATACTGCGGATAAGACCGATGAGGGGTCAGTATTTATGACAGTGACCGGAACATCTGCAGAGATGGGGGACGATGGATCTGTCGGTCGTGGAAACCGCTGCAATGGATTAATTACACCAAATCGCCCGATGAGCATGGAAGCGACCAGCGGAAAGAATCATATAAACCATGTCGGATAGATATACAACCTTCTCTCCACCCAGATGGCACAGGATATTGTATAAGCGGTTCCTGAGGTTGAGGATGTGTATGTAAGGATTCTATCACAGATCGGTCAGCCGATCGACCAGCCGCTTGTTGCGAGTGCACAAATAATTCCAAAAGAAGGTGAGAATTTTGCAGTCATCAGGGCTGAAGCAGAGGTTGTTATTGATGACTGGCTTGCAAATATCACAAAGATTACGGATATGGTGACAAGTGGAAAGCTGGATACTTTCTAAGTGTGTGATCAAAAGCGATATTGGGCAGAAAATTGATGTGCTTTAACATCCGGAACCTGCCCGATCATTTTTTTAGTTCAATTTGGCGAAAAGAATAAGTACCATTGTGCGTATGGGAATGGTGCATCGCCTATTGTTAACATTGACCCGCCTTAACTCAGTGGTAGAGTGCGCGGCTGTAGTATGGTTCATGCGA